>NZ_JAOQJJ010000014.1:0-80186 GCF_025567135.1 Bacteroides cellulolyticus | reverse complement strand
TGCTAATCTTTCTTTTGTCAAAATACTCGGTTTTATATCAATTTTAGTATAAACCTGTCCTACTTTATGTGTAGGACGCTTAATATTTACGTATGAAAACTATTATAAAAATCACATATGCAATTGTGGTATTTGCCGTTTCAACCGGTTTTTCTTATGGACAGCATTTCATTGATAAGAAAGAAACAGATGTACACCTGATGTCTGAAACATATCAATGGCCTACAGATCCTGATGTATTAGAAAAACTTGATAAATGGCAAGACCTGAAATTTGGGGTAATATTTCACTGGGGACTTTATTCTGTAGAAGGGATAAACGAATCATGGCCTCTCTGCTCAGAAGAACGTTTCTACAACAGAAGAAAAAAAATCCAGCCTGACATGAACTACGAACAGTTCAAGCAATGGTACTGGAACCTGAGCCAAAAATTCAATCCTACAGAATTTAATCCTGAAGAATGGGCCGATATAATGTCTGACGCCGGAATGAAATACATTGTATTCACTACTAAGCATCACGAAGGTTTCTGTATGTTCGACACACAGACTACAGATTTCTCAATTACTAAAGGTCCGTTCAAAAACAACCCTCTTAAAGATGTAACATACCATGTCTTTGATGAGTTCCGTAAAAAGAATTTCATGATTGGAGCCTATTTTTCCAAACCGGACTGGCACAGCGAATTTTACTGGAATCCGGATATGGCAACTCCGGACAGAAACGTAAATTACAAAATAAAGCAACATCCGGAATGGTGGAAGAGGTTCAAGAAATATACAGCTCAACAAATAGACGAACTTACTACCAAGTATGGCAGAATTGATATCTTATGGTTAGACGGAGGACAAGTAAGACCTGAAAACGGACAAGATATAGAACTTGATAAAATAATAGAAAAAGCACGAAAGACTCAAAAGGGAATGCTTGCCGTTGACCGTACGGTTCCGGGAAAAAACGAGAACTATGCAACACCGGAAATGAGAATTCCGCCAAAGCAGCTGGATTACCCATGGGAAAGCAACATCCAGCTTACCAAAGGATGGGGATGGAGAGAAAAGACAGAATACAAGTCGGCAAGATGGATAATCAATACTCTGATTGAGATTACCGCAAAAGGAGGATCATTCCTTGTAGGCGTAGGTCCTACCCCACAAGGAACAATAGAAGAAGAAGCTGTTATACGGCTTAAAGAAACCGGACAATGGCTGAAAAACTACGGAAAGGCTATTTATTCAACAAGAATAACACCAAATTATAATGATGGAAATACCTGGTTTACATCTTCGAAAGATAAGAAAACCATATACGCCATATATGCTCTTCCTGAAGGAGAAAAACTTCCTAAAACCATATCATGGAAAGGCAACATGCCTAAAGGTAATATCCGCATTGTAAATAACAACAGAAAAGTAAAATATTCATGCGACGGTGATAATGTAACCGTTACTCTTCCTGAAGGATTGAAAGATGAACCAATAGCGTTATATTTCAAAAAATAAAGATTACGTAAAATAAACAACAGGTTGTCAGATTATGGAATCATAATATTTGACAACCTGTTTCATTTATAAATAATAAATCGTTTCTAATTTGATATTCTGCTTGAAATTTGCCAAATATCAATTTGCTCATCAGTGGTAAATACACCATTAACTTTATCATAAAGAATAGATGAATTTACGTATTTTCTATTATATAACTCACCTTTTAAGAGCGGATTATCTGAACCATAGCTATAAGCAGCTCCATTTACCAAATTCCTTACAAACAATTTCTCTGGCTTATCTGCCGACAGATTTACATCTATCTTCCACTGCCCCAATTCAATGCTTCCATTATTATTTTTGACTTCTAATGCAGTTTTTCCAGGTTTCATTATCTGAATTACTGTCAGGAACCTACATGCCGACTTATCTTCAACTGTTGCCGTAAGATGCCATTGATTAGGATAATCAGATGTTGACGATGTAACAGGAGGAACAACAAACTTATCAGTCTGCGTAATATTGACATCGTTTTCACTAAACATTTGTGCCACTGCTGTTACTCCGTCTGACGTACGCGATGTAAAAGACAATCCATCAATATCAAACATTGACTTGCTATGAAGCAACCACTCCCACTTTACCGGTGACGAGGCTTCAAGCTCATCATAAATAAGTATTATATTCGGGTTAAGCATAAACATCTGTCTTCTGTATTTAGTAAGCGGGGTACTTCCAAATCCGAACTCCGGTGTCTGAGTTATTCCTGCATTATCAAAAGCATTTACCCATAATTCATCATCAGTAATTCCGCTATACGCCTTTGATGCATCTCCCAGGCAATAACTGATGTTACTTCCACTACCAGCACGCATTATCATGCCATAACCTTCAGTGGAAAACGGCTGACCAATACCATTTACAAGAATTGTATTGTGTGCCCGGGTATGTCTGTAAGACATAATGTTATGCGCATCACTAAAGTTCAGATAATATCCTGAATGATAATAGACTTCTTTTCCACCATATAGAAGATTAAAGCTGTTCTGATCGGCCAAGGTATGACTACCCGAACCGAATGTGCTAGAGCGGAAACTTAGTGTCATATTATTTTCCATATATTCCAAATCGCTGTGCATCACTACTTCACCTATATCCTTATACCACTTCATCTTAGGAGCATCAGCAGGCAAAGACATATTATATTTTTCGGTGTTGGCCATTCTGTATAGCCTGAGATCAATATCCTGCTTTATCAAATCAGAACATTGTCCGGCATACCAACCTGCATACTGGTCGCCTGTTTCCCTAGCCAGAAAATCAGCAAAGGCAGCACGCTGTCTTCCTGGTTCATCACGTTTCTCGCTACCGTCGCCGAAGCCTGCACTTTTTGAATTAGGAGGCCAACTGTAAAGCAGATATTGTCCTGCATTCTGATACCACGGATGTTGAAGGTAGTCAGCATGCGATATGTATGACAAAATCATTGGCATATAGTATAATGTCTTTATATTGGCTTCGAAATATCCTGTACCATTTATCCATGCACCATCTCTATTAAAACCCGAAGCAGGAGCTCTGGCAGTCCACAGTTCATAATAATATTCCAACATTTCCAACATAATATCTGCATAAGAAGGATTATCATACATACACAAAGCAATCTGAAACAACACCCTCATATTTTTTTGCCAAAAATGATTATCGAATATATGATTTTCCTGCATTCCGCAGTACATTCTGAAATAATATTCGGCTATACGATAGAGTTGTTCATCAGCAATAGATTTTTTATCAGCGGGTAGTTTATCATATAACAAATCATATGGAGCAAGAATACCGTATGCAATATTAGTTGACGAAAAATTGTCCTTGAACAAGTCCGAGTCACTATATGGATTGTCTATAAAAAGCATAAATATTTCTTCCATCTTTTTCAGGTACTGTTCGTCTTCGGTAATCATATATGCCTGATAAAGATATTCCACATTCATTGCTACAGTTTCCAATCCTGATTCACTGAAAGGGAACATCAGAGATGCATAATCAATGTCCAAAGCCGATTTTGCACGTGACACCAATGCTTTAAACTCGGGATGTGAAGTTGCCTTCGCTCTTGCATCACTCATATAAGGACTAAGGAAACAGTATAAACGCGGAAACTGCTTGGGAAGATTTGATTTAAACGTTTCAAATACAGGTGTCAGGAAAACCGGAGTATCATCTTTCACCTCGAACGGAATGGACTCACTCCATTCACCATAATTCTGGTCTGCACATACATTACGATATCTCCAAAACCACTTTCCTGGAGACAAACTGAAATGTGGATTATACATACACCATTTTTGCAGTTCAGATGTTATGGAATTTTCATTACCAAAGCTATCATCCTGCGAAAGCTGGAATTGCAAGAACTCCCCTTTCTTCATTTCCTGAGGGACTATCAAAGGAGACGGGTTTATATACAACTCATTTGACATTTTTGGATATGGCTGAGTGCGAGTTTTATCATGCCATGCATCCGGAATATCCTGTTTTTGAGGTTCCATAGGCAATGGTATCTCTGTCTTATCAGAACACGAAGTCATAACAAAAAAGGCTCCTATAATCCAAAATACATTCTCTACTATTTTCATCATCATTTTAAATATTGTTTAAATTGTATTCTACAAACAATACAATAACTTCAAGAAAAAGAAAATGCACCTCTAATTTATATGATAATTCCATATCATAATTATTATAAAGGTGCATTTTATATGCTGTCAAACAGCTAACTGATTATATATTACCCTATTGAAAACTTACTAATTATTACACTATTTTATTTCGAAAATATTGTGATAACAGGACGGATGGCAAATGTTGACGCCTTTGAATTTACACTTACTCCAAATGCCTTACTTATGGTTTCGGCACCATCAACTAATGATGTTTGTACAGCCATAACCTGACCGCTTTCGGTCACTGAACTGGACATTACATTTGAAGCACTTGTATGAGCTCCGAACCAGGACTTGTCTGTAGTCATTAAACTGCTAAGAAGACCTGCAAATTCTTCATCTTTTGTTATAGAAGAAGGTTCTTCACTTTCCACTCCTGTATATCCCAAAGTCATACCCATAACATCAAGCAACTGACGTGAAGAAGGTATATACCAACCACTGACATTCTTCAATCCAGAAACTGAATTAGTAGTTTTCCATGCTTCATATTCAGCCATCAACTGTGAACTGCTCAAAGAATTCGTATTTACAGCTTCCATAAATTTCTGTGTATAAACATAACCATTATAATCATCGGCAGCCCATGGAGTTTCAATACCTATTGAAGTCAAATCAAGAGGAGTATCGACAGTAGTAAAAGCCTTACGGGCAACACTGCTCAACCCCATAGCATATCCCCAGATTTTTTTACCATTAAAATTTTCACCATAATTCGAAGGAGTATCGCTACCTTTGGCTCCTACAGCAAATACTATTGCTATAGAATTATCTGCTGCATAAGTATCTGAGAAAGTTCCATCTTTCTGAAGGAACTGACCAACTTTCGGTGCTGCCGGATCAACAAATGAATCATCAATATCTACATCAATACCTACATTAGTATTTGCTGATGCAAAATCAATAGAAGCAGTTACTTCATAATTAGCCTGCAAAGGAATATTCTGTCCCTTAACAGTATTGGTTTTATCGCCAACAGTCATAGAGATGTCTCCAAGCTGATTATCATCTGATCCAGCAAAAACATAATTATAGAACCATGTTGAAGTTTCAATATCAACAGGAGCAGAACCTTCTAATTTTATTTCCTGAGTTGTTGCTGTTGTGTTATCCTTGACATTAAAACCGCTAGGAACTGAATATGAAATGCTTAACGATGTAGCATCGTTTACTGTCTGCTGGTTCTTATCTACAACAGATAATTTGGTAAACGGACGTTTAAGAGTTACCGAAGATACTCCATTTAAAGCCTTTCCATAGAAGGCATCACATGCTGTATTGTTGAAAATAGAGTTATCTGTTACTTTGTAAGAGATATTTGCCAAATCGGTTGTTGTATAATATTTGTCAGTATAGTTATCTGCCTCTTCAGTAACTTCATCAATATAGTCAGCCCAGAAATAACAGGTATAGCTATTCTCTGCAGGAGTAAAAGAAAAACGGAAAGCACCATTTACTTCTGATCCTGTTGCTATTTTCTCAATTCTCAAATCTTCGGCAGAAGAATAATCAACCAGCATAATACAACGTAAAGAGTGACCTTCAGGAGGTGTAGGCAAGGCACGTGACTCGCTACTGTTTATAATAGAAGGTACATTAACAGTCATTGTTACAGGAGCAAGCGACTCTGAATTTGTCAAACTTTCCTGAACACATGAAGATAGCCCCATTAACAAAGCTGAAGCTGCAAAAAATAAATTTCTTTTCATAATTACTTATTTTTAGTCATTAAATTATATAATAAAAATATTATTCTACCGGTACTTCTACTTCTGCATTTCCTCCAAAATCTGTATCTACATCTACACCATCACCTGGTTTTGTTGTAAGGAAATCAAAAGTTATTTTCTCATTTTCTGTATTCTGAAAAACAAGATTGAATGTGGAAGAAGCAAGTTCTACTTTTTTATTCGGATCTGTTACATCCTCAACTTTTAATGTTACCGAAAGAGGAGATACAGAATTTCTCGAACGCACATCATCAACAAACACATAATCAAATAATAATGAAAGTTCTTTTTGATTATTTTCCGGCCGCTTGATAGTACGGCTGAAAGACTGGAATTTAAAAGCCTCTTTTGTAATACCGTCAAGTGCATTGAATCCTGTTGGAACATAATCATTATAAGTCAATGTCAACTGGATACTTTCAGTATGTGGATTATTGTCAAGAAATTTCTGTACATCAGTAGCAACAAGTTCATAACGAATCATTGGTGATATGGTTTTTACTTCAACAGGAACCGTTTCACCCCATCTATCTTTGTACTCTGTAAGATCAAGTTCTTCTGAACTATAATATGCTTTCTTATACTCTGAGTTGCCTAAATAATTATTATTGCCTTTTCTGATCAAAATAAGGCCCTGATCAGTATATATATCATATATAGGATTTTCATCTTCGCTATAATAATCTACCCAGGTCACAAGAGTATATTTGCGTGCGTGAAGTTCAAGCTTTACCTCTGTTTGCAAACGATTAGTCAACGGCTTGTCCTCATAAATTATTTTCTGAGCTCTTAGTTCCCTACCTTCATAGGCAGCAACAACGATTCTATGCTTATATATTTTCTCTTCCAAACGTGAATCCAAATCTACGTTTCCAGCCTCAGAACTGCCAAGATCTACAGAAACCACAGCATTCACAGTTACCAAAGTCGGATCTATTCCTATTTCTCCATTTTCAGTCATTTCAGGATATTCCATAAGGCAACTGTTCAACAAAACCGGACAGGCAGCAATTATAATAAAGCGTACAAGCCTATTTATAAATATATTCTTTTTCATTCTTCAAAGTTTAAATGGTCAATTAAAATCGGTAAACTAAAGAAATTCCCAACTTAGTTATACCCCAGTAATTCAATTCATCCGTACAGATCTTGGCACCATTGTCAATGTTATAGAATTCATCGAACTTCATATTGGCATAACCAACCCCTAAAAGAAACTCTGCGCCCCAATGTTCAGAAAAAGGTAACGAGTATCCATAAGTCAAACCTGCACCAAGGAGTGGACGTCCGGCTGTCTGATAACGAATATCTTTCCATTTCACATTAAAGACTCCAGCATGAGCATGAACACCTACAAAATGCCCTTTACCCACATTTTTCATCCACCATCGGACTTCCGGCTGAAAAAGTACAAGTCTCACTCCATGTTCTCTTTCAATATCCCATAAACTCCAGTCGAAAGGAAGCTCTAAAGAAAGTTTCCTATGTAATTGAATGTCTGCTGAAAGATTTGCTACAGCACCAGCCCAATATGCAAAATTTGTCTTAACCGAGACATAACGTTTAGCTATTCCTGTGTCTTTAACCGACTTTTTATCTGTACTTTCTTTTTTAACTGACTCTTTTTCTACCTTTTTCCCAATATTTATACGTGTCTTTGTTCCTTTTGTTTTAAGTGGTTTTTGATAAGAATATGTATCAGTACTTTTTAATTCACTGCCAGAAACATTATATTCAACATTGGATTCTTCAATTACTTCCTCTTCTTTTATACTACTTATTTCATTTGAAATAATCTCATTATTTTCAGATAATAAAGAATTATTATCTACCATTATTTCTGACTCTGTAGTAAAAGAAGCAGTAGCATTATAAAAAGAATCGGTATCTGAAGTACTTTTCTCTTCCATCGCTAATGAAATATGTTCTGACTTAATCTGTTGTTTTTCATTACAACTAAAAGTCATAAAAACTGATAAAAATAAGAGATTCGCAATCATATTATATTTCATTTTCATTTATCATAATTATTAATCTTTCGGTATAAATTTCAAATTTGATGCTTCAACTGCAGTATTATTACTCATCCATTCAGACAGTATTTTTCTGTGAGCCTGCAATATTTGCAAGTATTCATTCTCAACAGCCAAATTAACCATCTCACTTCTATCATCCTGCATATCATATAACTGCTCTCTATAAAGTCCCTTGTCATAAAGTACATACTTATATTTATCTGTTCTTACCATCCAGCCTTTTGTTCCTCCTCCAGTTTCCGTAAACACAGTTTCTGAAACTACATACGGGCGATGTGGTGCATTCAAATCTCCTTTTTCTGCAATATTTCTCACACTCAGCCCTTTCCTTCCTGATGGGAATTCAGTTCCTGCCCAATCACAAACACTAGGCATAATATCAATACCATTGCTTACAAACTGAGACAAGACTTTGCCTGAATTCTTACCACCGGGAAGACAAACTATAAAAGGAACATTAACTATTTCTTCATAAAGTGCTGTCTTCTGATTCCATTGGTGCGCACCTTGGCCGTCACCATGATCACTTGTAAATATAATTACAGTGTTTTCCCACAAATTCTGGCGATCTATTTCATCCAGTATCTTTCCTATCTCCTTATCGACAGTTTCCACGAGTCTGAAATAAGCATTTCTATATCTACGCCAGTCGTCAAACGTATAACCGCTTGTAGGGGCAAGACGATAAACTAAAGATTTCTCATACTTCAGCACATCTGCATCATAAGGTGCTATTTGAAAATTATCAGGAAGATTTGGACAATCACCTATTTCAGGTTCTTTTATATCCGCATAAGGAGTATTCTGCTTACGCGCATACTCACATATATTATGAGGATTGTCAAAAGATGCTACCAGGAAGAAAGGGGTATCGTGTCTTCTTTTCAAGAAACCAACACAAGATTCTGCCAGTCCAAAATCATTATGTAAATGCAAACGTTCAAACCCAAATGATTTTTCTTCGGGCAATGAATTAGTATGTACATGCCATTTTCCTGCATATGCACATTCATATCCTGCATTACTCACTATCGTACCAAGAGTGTTTTGCACAAGCGAATCCGGCAAAGGGAGACCATTTGCAATCTGCCCTATTTCACTCGGCATATATCCGGTAAAAATAGAAGAACGAGAAGGACCACTTATAGGAAATGTACAGTAGGCATTCTCAAAACGTACACCTCTACTGGCCAACTTATCCATGTTAGGAGTATATAAATCAGGATTACCTGCACAACTCATAGCATCAGCTGATTGCTGGTCTGTCATTATTAGAATGATATTAGGCTTCTCCTGTTTGGCAAACACACTTACCGGAATCATTATCCCCAATATCATTACGTTTGGTATAAAAAACTTCATAGTATCAATATTTAGGATTATTAATATTATTCAACTTATAATTTATTTGCATTTCATCCAATGGTATTGGGAAAAGTTCGTGTTTACCTTTTTCATAATTATCTCCAGCTATATAAGCTTTCTCCGAACTGGCATTTACTACTGATTTATCACCTGTAAGTTTTACTGCTTCAGCAAGAATTCCCCATCTGACAAGATCGAATCTTCGATGAAGTTCGAATGCCAACTCAAAACCTCTTTCCCAATACAATGCAGTACGAATACGCCCTTGCTCATTTCCGTCGTCTATAAAAGGAAGATCATAAACCTTCGGAGCTTTATAAAAGTCTGAATAATTAGAAGAATTTATCTGAGTAGCCTCAGCACGTTCTCTTACTTTATTAATAAGAGACCATGCCTCCGTTGTTTTCCCTAGTTCATTATAAGCCTCAGCAGCCATAAGAACAACATCAGCATAACGTATATTGCAGTAATTTACGTCAGTCAGATTTGGATCTCTATAACCGACAGGCATCCATTCTCTTCTCCATTTTCCCGGATACCAATTCTTCTTACTTCTTTCCTGACTTACCTTTACGTGATTATACTTTTCTTTATCCCACTCATATTTGTAACGGCAAATCATGACATCCCGACGTTTGTCGTTTGAGTCAAAAAAATCATACCATTCCGGAATTACACGAAACAAGGCATTAGCTCGTCCCATATACTTTTTACTTTCTGTATTTTTAATTACAGGTGCATCAACATAAGGACCATTGTAAGTTCCCCAGTATCCTCTTGCTCCTGTTTTACCATCAAGCGTATAAAAAGCAACCTCAAATATACTTTCCCTAGTATTTAATTTACCTGCAGAAAAGCTCTTGAAAAGTTCTTCATACCCACCTTCATAAAATCCATGATTACTTTCTGCAAAAGCCTCCCATTCTGAGACAATCTGATTATAGTACTCATGTCTTATTTCATCATCTGGTCTGGTAAGCTCACCGTTCATATTAAGGCTATAACCAGCTCTGAAAAGCAAAGCTCTCATAAGTAAAGCTCTAGCTGCACCTTGAGTTGCACGTTCTGGCGAATCCGCTTCGGTAGCCCACTCGAGATGTGACTTGGCAAAACAAAGATCATCAACTATCTGATTATAAATTTCATCACGTGAAGTTCTTGGCTGATATGTATCTTCATAATTTGTGGTATAGAATGTCTTATATGGAACATCACCCCAATATTTAACAAGATTGAAAGAAAAGAAAGCACGCAAGAATTTTGCTTCAGCCACTAAACTCTGTAAGACTGCAGATTTACTATATCCTTTCATTTGTTCTATTCCTTCAATCATATAATTGGCACGTTCCAATCCCTTATAAGTATCATTCCAAACACTTTCTACGTATTTATTTGTTGTGGAAAGTCTATAGTGAGAAATATCCCTTCTGGCATTATCTGAATTTGTTCCACTAACATAATAAGTATCATCTGAAGAAGCAAAAGCCATTTCATTATCACCATACAAAGAAGGCAAAACATTATATATTCCCACTATTCCCATCTCTGCGTTTTCTTCCGATTTGAAGAATTCCGATTTCTCGTAATAGGAAAGAGGTCTTTCTGTCAGTTTATCCTCACACGATGAGGCAAACAATATAACAGATACACTAATCAATATTTTTTTAATAACAGCTATCATGATTATTAAGATTTATAATGTCACATTTAATCCGAATACAAATGAACGATTACGTGGATAGGCTCCGAAATCTACTCCCGGAGTAAGATTGTTGCCTTTTGTAGAAACCTCCGGATCAAAACCTGTATAAGGTGTAACAATAAAGAGATTACTTGATGTGAAATACAATCTCAGCTTTTTTATACTCCAGTTTCTAAGCATACTGCGAGGAAATGTATATCCCAAAGTCAAGTTACTTAAACGAAGGAATGAAGCATTTTCCACAGCCCATGAATGAACATAATAGCTACCTTGCTGTAAATCTGCCACGGAAGCAACAGTCTTTCCCTGATTTATTTGTTTCAACAATTCAGGATCAGTAACTTTATTTCCTTCAGAATCTATAGTCATCCATCTGTGTGAACTGTTTGCCAGATCAAGAGCATTTCTGTTTGTACCGCCTATAAGAGTATTATTCAATTTTGTTGCATTCAACACTTCTCCACCAATACTATAAGTAAAGAAGAAGCTAAAATCAAAACCTTTATATGATATTGAATTGTTTAAACCTCCATATACAATGGGATTAGCATTTCCAATTACCGTACGATCATTATCGTTCACAATACCGTCATTATTAACATCAGCAAATTTCCAGGAACCTGGTTGTACTCCATCCCTAACAGGAACACCATCCTTTAAAGTATATGTACCTGTAGAAGGATCATAATTAAAATCATCTACTTCATAAAGCCCCAATGTCTTAAATCCATAGAACTGTCCAATCGGCTCTCCTACGGCTATTTTATGAGTATTCTGATTAAATCCGAACTTAGCCTCCTCAAGAAAATAATCCTCACCTGACAGAGCTTCAATCCTGTTTCTATTAAAAGACATATTAAAATCAGTACTCCAAGTTAAATTATCATTCTGTATATTAACAGAAGAAACAGACAAATCTACACCTACATTTCTCGTCCTACCGATATTTCTCAACATAGTGGTATAACCAGAAGAGGCAGGAACTTTAGAATTAAGCAAAAGATGTGAACTCTTATTCAAATAAAATTCCGGAGAAATGGTAAGCCTTTGATCGAAAAAGCCAAAATCAATTCCCATATTAAAAGTCTTATTGGACTCCCATTGCAAATTTTCGCTTGGAATTGCAGAAGGAGCATAACCCGGCGACATGGAAGTGTCACTCGGATATGTAGCTGAAGACAGCAATGACAACGATGCATAACTTGCTATACGATTATTTCCTGCAAGACCGTATCCTGCACGAAGCTTTAAATCGGAAAATACATCCAGTTTTTTTATAAAATCTTCTTCACTAAGTCGCCATGCGGCAGATACAGACGGGAAAAATCCCCATTTGTGATTCTTGCTGAATTTTGACGACCCGTCTGCGCGTACGGTAGCAGTAACAAGATATCGTTCCTTGAAGTTATAATTAAATCTCGAAAAGAACGATAAAAGCTTATCGTCATAATTTACATTAGAAGTAATAGTACCTGGAGTACCAATACTAGTATCATTCAATCCAATATCATTATTAGGGAAGTTTGTTACTGTAGAATTAACCCATTGTGTCCACTTGGATACCCATTCCTGACCAAACATTGCAATAAATTTCTGTTTTTTGGTCTTGTATTCATAGTTAAAGACATTAGATGTCTGAAAACTTCCATTCTCCGAATACTGTATACTACCATTTATACTCGAACGCTTGGCTATAGCTGACAATTCTCCATAGAAACGATCACGACGAAGAATATAATATCTGGTACCAAGAGAACTTTTAAATGTCCAACGTTTACTTATACGGAAATTTAATCCTCCGTTAATCTGAAACGTGCGGGCTGTTCTATCATCTGTTTCCTGCTCTGCTGATATTAGAGGGTTCTGCATAGGATTGGACTCATCATCTACCAGCAATGGGTCCTCCCCTTCTAACAGACCTTGTTCTGTTCCTGTAATACCTGCAATTGGACGATACTGAATAATATGTTCCATCTTATTGAAACGGGCATTACCTTCGGATGTTCCCATTCCGTATATTTTCTGTTGAGTAAAGTTTAAACGTGCATTAACAGATAAACGTTTTCCACCTTTGTGCGAAACATTAAGTGATATATTATGTTTTTCATCACCACTATATACCATAGCACCTAGGTTTTTGAAATAAGCATAGCCCATACTGAAACTTGTATCCTTATTACCTCCTGAAACATTTATTCTATAGTTCTGACTAGTTGTAGTACGTCCCAATACTTCTTCCTGCCAATCTATTCCTCTATCTGAATAATTCTCATCAATTTCCATAAATGAACCGTATAAGTTCTGAAAACGATTTACACCATCTTCACCATTAAAATAAAGATTTCTTTCATAATCCAATATCGCAAACTCTTTGGAAGACAATACAGGCAGCTTTTTCGCTATTTTTGCAAAACCTATATAAGTGTCGAAATTCACATCAAGTTTGGAACCATTCTTTCCCCCACTTTTAGTTGTGATAACGACAACACCATTTGCACCACGTGCACCATATATAGCAGTGGCAGAAGCATCTTTAAGAATATCTATACTTTCAATCTCACCCGGATCAAGGTTTGACATTCCATCTTCACTGGGAAAACCGTCAATTATATAAAGAGGTTCATTGCTTTGAGTGATGGATATACCTCCACGTACACGTATAGAGACAGAAGCTCCAGGTCCACCTTCTGACTGAATTACCTGTACACCAGCCACACGACCCGCCAATGCCTGCGTTACGTCCGAAGTAGGTGTTTTCATAATATCATCACTTTTTACAGAAACAACAGAACCTGTAAGATCACTACGTTTCGATGTTCCGTATCCGATAACCACAACTTCATCAAGAACTTTATTATCCTGCTTCAATTTTACATCTATTACCGTACGGCCTTTCACTGCAATCTCCTGCGAAGCCATTCCTATAAAAGAGAATATCAGAACGTCGTTTGCTTTTGCCGAAATAGTATACTTCCCTTCCATATCTGTAATAGTACCAACATTTGCATTACCTTTAATACGAATATTAGCCCCAATTACTTCAAGCCCTGTATCATCTACTACCTTTCCTGATATGTTTATGTTCTGTGCAATTAAAGTTGCACAAAACATAAACATAAAAAGAAAACCTGTTACTAACTTTTTATACACATTTTTCATAATACTATTCTTTTTCAGCTATTTTACGACTGCAAATATATCTGATTGTATCATATTAAAATTTCAAAACCGTTTTATCTTATTTTGATTACGTATTATTTCTTCAAATCATTATAGCGTTTCAATGCTTCCAAATAATAATAATCAGCATAATTTATTGGTGTATCAATTTCAGAACCATGAGGAAGAGAGCCTACAGAATGCATGAGTACAAAACCCTTGTTTTGACCTTTTTCAGAAAGGTATTTTTTTGAAGATAGGCTTTTCAATATTTCTTCCGCATAATCAAAATATCTGTCACCATTTTCTGCAAATGTACTTAATTCTAAGAATGCAGAAGCTATAACAGCTGCAGCAGAAGCATCACGCGGAGTTTCTCTTTTTATCGGAGCATCAAAATCCCAATAACAAACCTTATCTGATGCTACATTACGTTTTATAATCATTTCTGCTACATTAACAGCCTGATTAAGAAATTTCACATCTTTAGTTTCTCTATAACAAGAAGTATATCCATACACAGCCCAACCTTGACCACGAGCCCAAGCCGAATCATCGTTTTTACCTTGATGAGTACCTTTCAGTTCAACAGAACCGTCATCATTATAACTCACAACATGAAACGAAGTAAAATCAGGACGGAAATGATGTTTCATTGTCGTATATGCATGCTTGATTGCCACTTGTTTATACTTTTGGTTTCCTGTAAGATTAGTAGCGTTAAACAATAAATCAAGATTCATCATATTGTCTATTATAACCGGGTAATTCCAATGCCCGAAGTCCCATGATCTTATACATCCTATCTGCACATTGAATCTTGAACACAAGTTTTCAGCTGTTTCTACTATCACATCCATGATACTGTCATTCGGAGCAAGACGCATTGCATTACCATAACTACAGTTTATCATAAAACCAATGTCATGATTATCTTTATATTTACTGATAGGAAACATTCGATTGGTATAATCTATAGCTTCATTTTTCAAATCAGCATCTCCTGTAAGCTCGTACGCATACCACAAACTTCCAGGGAAAAAGCCACTTGTCCAGTCATATATATTGCAATTTCTCCTTGTTCCTAATTTTTCTTTTGGAGGATTAGCCCATAAAGAATCGGCAAAAGTAGAAGCATCACGTTCCAACTGACTTTCCAAGAAGCTAACATCATATCCTGTCCATAAAGAACGTGGCATCACTACAGAATCCTTTAGTTCTTGTGCCGTGAATTTCAGTTGATAAGATGCAACATCAAGTGCATCACATACCCATTTCTCATTATTTACATTAGACTGACATGATGAAAGAAATATGCCAGATAAAAACAAATTCAAAAAAAATCTCATAATTATAGCTATTTAATTATTACACATGTAGGTTTTAATCTTCTATCAGTCATTTCTTCGGTCTTCCATTCACCATCTATGCAGTCGTATAGAACAGAAGCATTCTTATCTTTTAGTTTATATATTTTTCTTGGTTCAATTTCAATACTTTTTTTACCATAACCAAACTTTGATTTTCCATCGGTTATAATTATACTGGCAGGTTTACTTACATTCAATTCGGCTGATATGTTCCATCCACCCACTTGTATGCCTCCTGACTTATGACAACGTACTATCTTACGTTTCTCTTTTCCATCCTGATCTATTATTATAACGGTAAGTATCCTATTATATTTTGAAGGATGGAAAGTAGCCTTCAAATGCCAATATTTCTCCAAACGTTCACCTCTAACAGCCAGATTTTCATCAGGCTGTTCGGTAAAATCATTTGTCTGCGAGTATATACAAGACTGTTCCGATATAATATAAGCCGTAGCGGTAAAACCACCTTCTTCATTATGAGTAACCAGTGTATTATCATTTATATTGAAACGTACAGGGCTATGCAGCAGCCAGTCCCATCTAACATTTTTCTTTGCCTCCATTTCGTCATATAAAACAACAATATCCTTATCAAGAACAATAACATGGCGAAAGAATTTTGTCAAAGGAGTTTCTCCAAACCCATTTTCAGGAGTCTGCTCTATTCCTACTTTACTGAAGTTTTCGTTCCACATAGGATACTCACTAACACCACAATACGCATTTGAAGCGTCTCCCAATGCATAAGTTATGTGTTCACCTTTCAGCATACGAGTTATTTGCCCATAAGCCCTTGTAGTAAAAGGTTGACCTATGCCATCTACTAGAATTGTGTTATGAGCCCTTGTATGGCGATATGACATTATATTATGAGCATCACTGAAATTCATATAATATCCTGATGAACGATAAACAGGTATTCCATTATAATGAATATTAAATGCATTCTGATTTGAATGAGTATGACTGCCTGAACCAAACGGACTAGAACGAAAACTCAAATACATACCATGTTTATAATCCGACAAAGAATCAATATATATCATCTCTCCACTATCTTTAAACCACACTGATTTAGAGACGTCAGAGGGTAAAGAATTATTTACAGGACGTGATTTACCACTCAACATTCTGTAAAGCCTCAACTCATAATCAGTCTTATACAATTGATTTATAGAGGAATACCATGATGCATAAGGATCACCTGTCTCACGGGCAAGAAAGTCCGCAAATGCGCTACGGATACGCAACGGCTGGTCATTGGTCTTTTCATGCCCATCGCCAAATCCTGCAGACAGAGATTCAGGAGGCCAACTATAAACAAGTCCTTTACCCGCATTTCTATACCATGGATGCTTAAGAAAATCTACACCTGTCAGATACGAAAACAACGAAGCCATATAACTTAAAGTAACTGCATTTGCACTGAAATAGCTTGTCCCATTATGCCAGTTCCCATCTCTATTAAGATTTGCAGCCGGAGCTTTACATGTCCATATTTCGTAAAGATATTCTAAAATCTCCTTCGCCAAAGGATCTTTATCGTGAAAGACCAAAGCAGCCTGAATAAATTTTCTTACAGGAAACTGCCAAAAATGATTGTTAAAAACATGATTTTCTTCATGTCCATACATCAAATTACGATAGTATTCAAACACATTAATAACAAGCTCCTTGATCTTTGTCCTTTCTTCTACTGTCAAAATTGAATAACATGTTTCATACACATTAGCCATAAAAAAAGCCAGGTCACCTGCAAAAAAATCATTTGCCAGACGAGATTCTTCAAATTCCACTGACAACAAACGCCTGGCAAACTGCACCATTTTATCAGCATATACCTGACGATCCATTAGGATATATGCGGTTTGCAATTTAACTGCAAGCTCTGACATTTCACTCAATTTATTATAAGGATTAACATCAAAAGTATAATTTGCCGCAATTCCTTGCCTTGCCTGACTTATCATGTCATTATACTCAGGATGTTTATATATATCTTTTCTAGCATTCTCTATTTTGTCAGACAAGAAACAATATATTCTATTTCCTTTTTTAGGAACATTTGAAAGAAATACATCAAAAGAAGGAGTTACAAATTCGGGGATATCATCAGTAATCTCGAAAGAATAGGTTTCACTCCATTCTGAAAATTTACCTTCAGCAGAAACATTACGAAATCTCCAGTACCATATTCCCGGTTTCAAAACCTGGTGGGGATTGAACATACACCACGGACGAATTTCGGAATATATAGTAGCATTATCTGAAAATTTATTATCACAAGATAATGCAAACTGTATATTCTCTTCCTTTTTCATAGATAATGGTACAAATAACGCACACGGATTTATATATAAAGTTACCCCTTTTTGTGGATACGGAACAGTCCTTACATTCTCATGAATGTAATTATAACGTAAAATCGAATTAACGTCAACAATAGACAAAAACAATATTAGAAATGTAAAAAGTAATTTCTTTAATTTATTATTCATGGTATTAAGTTTTAATGTCACAAAAGTAGTATGTACCAATCATTTATCATTTTCAATACTGTTGCAAATACTTTCAAATCCGTTTCGTTTGGCAGAATTCATAAATTTATCTTCATTTATAAACGATATCAAAGATAACTATCATTATTATTCCTATAATTTGTAACTGAAAAGTATATATTTTCACATATTATAATTACCTTTGGTTTTAAACTATATTAATGGCTATAAAATTAACTGTATGACCAAAAACAACCTACTTACAGAACAACTGAGATATACAGGCGAGAACATATGTCCTACCAAAATAAATCTGTGTTCATATAAGAAAGACTCCATCACGTATCATAAGGATATAGAACTAGAGCATCTTCAGGAATTAATGAACGAGGACGAAATAAACTGGATACAGATTACCGGTATGCAGGATACTGATAAAATAAAAAATATATGCCAGATGTTCTGCATCGATTTTCTGACTACTCAGGATATCCTTAATCCGGAACATCTCACAAAAGTGGAAGAACACGATGATTACAATGTAATAATCATCAAGCTCCTGACGATGAACAAGGATAGAGATTATGAATCGATGCAACTATGTATCATTCAAGGCAAATCATATGTTCTCACATTCGTTGAAAAAGAAACAGATTTCTTCAATGAGATTATTTCCGCTCTGAACAAAAACACATTGAAGATCCGTCACCGCCAGTCGGACTATCTGCTAAGTGTGATACTGAACAGCTCCATGGCAAACTTCATGTCAGTGCTGACAACCATGGAAGACGAGCTGGAGGATATGGAAGAAGCCCTAATAGTTCCCCACAATCCGGACGCACCGGGAATAGAAAACATACAGAAATACAGAAAAAACTACCGTATCATAAAGAAATGTATCTTCCCGATGAAGGAACACATCAACAAACTGTTTCATGCCGACAACGAACTGCTGAACGAACAGCAACGTCCGTTCTTCAACGATGTGAACGACCACCTGCAATTCGTACTTCAGACAATGGAAAGCTGTCGTGACCTTATAACAGCCATCGTTGACCTATACATATCAAGAAACGACCAACGTCTGAACGACATAATGAAACAGCTCACCATAGTTTCCACTATCTTCATCCCTCTGACATTCCTTGCCGGAATATGGGGAATGAACTTCGAATGGATGCCCGAATTGCACTGGGAATACGGATACCTTTTCGCATGGGCACTGATGCTGACTATGGGTATCTCACTTTTCTTCTTTTTCAGACACAAAAAATGGTAACAGACTATGCGTAAACAGGAATTATACAATAAGGTTATAGAATATTTTGAGAAGGCAATGCCGGTGGCAGAGACAGAGCTACATTACTCAAACCCTTTTGAACTGCTAATTGCAGTGATACTTAGCGCGCAATGTACGGACAAGCGTGTGAACATGATAACTCCACCGTTGTTTCACGACTTCCCTACTCCGGAAGCCCTTGCCGCAAGCACTCCGGAAGTGATATTCGAATATATCCGCAGTGTGAGCTACCCCAACAATAAGGCCAAGCACCTCGTCGGAATGGCAAAGATGCTCGTAAGCGAATATAACAGCACTGTGCCGGATACACTGGAAAAACTTGTGAAACTACCTGGTGTGGGCCGCAAGACCGCCAATGTAATACAAAGCGTGGTATTCAATAAAGCCGCAATGGCAGTAGATACACATGTGTTCCGCGTGAGCCACAGAATCGGTCTGGTACCGAAATCATGCACCACTCCGCTTGCCACTGAGAATTATCTGATGAAATATATTCCAAAGGATATTGTTCCTAAAGCTCATCACTGGCTGATACTGCACGGAAGATATGTCTGCATTGCACGTTCGCCTAAATGTTCGGAATGTGGATTAAACGGAATATGTAAAGAATCCCTTAAAGTCAAACCTGAATAAATTATTCATATCAACATAAATAACATAACTCAAACAAGAAATAATATTACACCATGAAAAAATTAAATCTTTTATTATCGGCTTTATTTATAAGTCTGACTTGTTCCGCTCAGGAATCATTATGGGGTGGACAGAACATCACTTCGCCTGAAATACACCCGAACAATACCGTAACTTTCCGTTTTCATGCACCCAAAGCTGTTCAGGTAAAGGTTACAGGCGACTTCCTGCCTACTGTAAAAATGGATACTCAGTTCGGTAAGGTAGATGTACCGGGATATGCCGAGCTGAAAGAAGGCAAGAACGGTGTTTGGGAATATACCACTCCACAACCTCTTGCTTCAGAGCTTTACAATTATTCGTTCATAGTTGATGGTCTGAAAGTGACAGATCCGAACAATGTATATGTGAGCCGCGATGTAGCATCCGTTTTCAATATATTCATAGTAAAGGGAGAGCCTGGCGACTTGTACAGTGTAAACAAGGTTCCCCATGGAACGGTAACGAAACGCTGGTATCACAGCGACGCCTTAGGCTATGACCGCCGACTGACTATCTATACACCTGCAGGTTATGAAAACAGCAACAAGCGCTATCCTGTGCTTTATCTGCTTCACGGAATGGGTGGCGACGAAGATGCCTGGACCACTCTTGGAAGGACAGCACAGATAATGGATAATCTGATAGCTAAGGGAAAGGCAGAACCTATGATAGTGGTGATGCCAAACGGAAATGTAGATCAGGAAGCTGCTCCTGGAGAATCGTCTTTAGGAATGTACAAACCGACAATGAATCTTCCAAGAACAATGGAAGGCACCATGGAGACTACCTTCCCTGAAATAATGAAATTCATAGAAAAGAATTACAGGGTTGAGAATAAAAAATCCAAACGTGCCATAGCCGGCCTTTCAATGGGTGGATATCATTCACTTCATATCTCCAAAGAATATCCGGACAAATTCGATTATGTAGGTCTTTTCTCTGCAGCAATACTTCCCGATAAGGAAAAAGATTCAGATATCTATAAAAACATGGAAGAAAAACTGGCTAAACAGTTCAGCAAAGCCCCTAAACTTTACTGGATTGCAATTGGAAAGACAGACTTCCTGTATAATGCCAACGTGGAGTACAGAAAGCTGCTTGACAAACACAACTACAAATATGTGTATAGAGAAAGCGACGGCGGACACATCTGGCGCAACTGGAGAATATATCTGTCTGAATTTGCTACAATGATTTTCAAATAATAATTCCAGGACTAGCATGATTGGTTTTTTAAAGAAAAACATTGCCGTAATACTGTTTATAGTATTGTCATTGATTTTTGGAGGATGCATCGGATATTCATTAATAATTTTTTTCGGCAAGGAACAAGGTTTTGTTTCTCTTATAACAAATCTGTTGCTTTCATTCCTGATAATGATTGTATGTATCTTCATGCAGATAATAATACATGAAACGGGACATCTTACTGTAGCTCTGATGCGCGGATGGAAATTCATTTCCTTTATGGCATTCGGTTTTATACTGACCAAGCGTGACGGGCACTACAGACTCTCTACCATGAAACTTGCGGGTGCCGGAGGGCAATGCCTTCTGCTCCCACCCGAAAATGGAGACTCGGATTTCGGGATTATGCTTTACAATCTTGGAGGCGTAATATTCAATCTGATGTTTTCCGTCATTAGCGGGATATTGTTGTGGACATGCCACGAATCGCTAAACCCATATCTGAATATATTCCTGATGCTGTTTGCAGGTGTAGGGATATGCTTTTTTCTGGTAAACGGTATTCCTTCCACTTTCTCAGGTATCCCAAACGACGGTTACAATATATTGCGACTCAGAGAAGACAAGTTCTCCACACAGGTGTTTCTGGATTCACTCCGTTTTCTGGCAAAAACACAAAGTGGCAAAAGGCCTCACGAAGCTATGGAAGAGTATTATTCAGACAATAAGCGGCTCGACATGTCGTCTCCGTTTCATGTCTGTGCCCTTACCATGGATCTGGCTGTGGCACTTGACAGACTGGATTTCGATAAAGCACATAATCTGATAGCCTTAGCCGAAGAAAGATGGAATGAAATAATTCAGATATACAAAAACGAAATAGCTATGGAACGTCTGTTCCTCAATCTGATAGACAATGGTGATAAAAGCAAAATCGAAGAGGCTATCAATGACAAAAATATTATGATTTACTTGAACCAGAATGCCACATTCCGACCTTCCGCGTTAAGAATCCAATATGCCATTGCCCTGATTTACGATAAAGACCGTGAAAAGGCAGACAAGATTATGGAACGTTTCAACAAAATTTCCGAGAGTTATTATAACGTGGGCGATGCCTTATGCGAGAAAGCTCTGATGAAATACACTTCCGTATTTTATAGTGATATAAGCAAACAGTAAATTTTATTCCTTTATAAAAAGCGAAAAAGAGCAACCGAAGCCCTGAGACCTTGGTTGCTCTTTACGTTTATATCAGAATATGACAACTCCTACAGACAATGCCGAGAACTCCGGACCATACGTAGTGTCAAGCACCTTACATGGGCTATACTTTACATAGAACCCTAAAGTATTGAAACCGAATGAAGCCTGAATATCAACTGTCACTGGAGTCTGATGAATATTATCATCCGTCAGTTTAAACTTTTCTCCATTCAGCTTGTAGCGTGTCTTCATACTGGCATGCGTATTGAAATTGATAATCGGTCCGAAACTGAAATTGAAGTTATTTTCCGTTTTATGAGTAAACATAACTGGAACGGACCAACTGAATACCTTGATACGAGAGAACTGAATATCAGCATCTTTAGGATAAGCACCGATAGACATATCCGTACCAGGCTCTTTTACGAAACGCTGCTTTCCGGTCATACGGTAATTACGCCAACTGCAAGCCACACCGATGGAAAAAGATGTATTTGTTCGCCATGGATAATATTCCCAACCAAACGAAGGAGTAGTAATTTCCCATGAAGAACCCATGGTTACATCCATATTGTCGGGAGCTCCCTGAACTGTGGAAAGTCCTATTTTGAAGTCCTTGACCACAAATGCATTCCGTTTACGTTTCTGTTCTTCTGTATGCTTTCTGAACGGGATATTGAAATCCCAGTCACTGTTACGTTCTTTTGTAACCGAAACATCCGAAGGGGATATTTCCACCTCACGGACATAACGGAAATCCGGATTGTCTTTCTTTCCGTCAATTTCTACCTTCATGCGGTTGTTTGACTCTGTTATTGTTACCCTATCAGGGTTATCAATACTCATTACATTCTCAACCTTCAATGAGTCTTTACTTTCAGCATACCCGCCTGCCGCAATCAGCAATGTTGCTACAAGCAAAATCATTTTCTTCATATCTTTATAATGTTTTATTTGTTTCTTCCTATTTAAACATCTGTTTCAGTTCTTCCAGGGTAACCTGTCCTTCCATATATACCACCGTAACTTCCGGTTTCTTTGTACCGTCAGAAACCACAGAGGTATTTCTGTAGAACAGATATCGGTAACTTTCATCCTGTGGCGGGAAACAATAGAAACCATAATACAACTGTGTACCAATTTTCCCAACTTCCTTGTCAACAGCCGTTTCCGCATCCTTTACAACAAGTGCCTCTATCTCATCCGACAATGCCGGAGCATCTGTTACTGTCAGACTACGGAAAAGCGTCAGATGATATTTCTTCAGTTCCTTACCTTTGATAAGAACCTCTACCGCCCTCTTGTCATGCTTGAAGCGACCGTCGAACAAGGTTTCCACATGCATACCCTTCTGTGCCGACATAGGCAGCACAGCCAGCATGGTAATTCCCAGTATAATCAATCGTCTTATCATATCTCATTATTTTTTAGTTTTCAACTGATGTTCCAATTGTCTGAAAGATGTCCGACAATTGTTCCTGAACTGTTTCCTGTGGCAAATCATGTCGCACTTTATCGATGGATTTCATAGCCTCCGAAAAAACTATTTCCTTATCAGTGTAACGCTCACCGTTGATATAGGCCACACAGACGTTAGTCCTTTCTGCCACCTGCCATACAGCAGTCAAGGCCAACACACCCGTAATAGCTGCGGCTGCCGCATAATATCTCAACCGTACTCTACGCGTACGCTGCCTGTTATGTATTGCACGTCCTGTAGCGACAAATCCCATTACGGCACGAAGCTCGTCGAACTCCTTCCCTTGCGAAGCCGGTGTGGCGAGAAAACGTGCCAATGCTTCTTCTTCAACATCTGTTGTCTGGGCTTCAAAGTAGCGTTCCGCCAACTCTTTCCACTGCTGATAAGTTCGTTCGTTTTCTTTCATCGTTCCATCTGTTTTAAATAACAATCCCTGATTTCTTTTCTTGCTCTCGACAGTTGCATCCGCACAGCCGGTTCCTGCATTCCGAGTATTTCGGCTATTTCATCATACTTTTTTCCTTCATACTCTTTCATCCGTAAAATCTGTTGTTGCAGAGGTGTCAGCCTGAGTTCTATGATACGTTCCAACGTGCGGAAACGCTCTTCTCTCTCAATACTCTCATCCGCCTGGTCGCAAACGGATTCATCTCTGTTCTCATCCAACTCTACAGTAGGAATATTGTTCCTCTTGCGCAGTGTGTCAATACACAGATTTTTCACCGTCACTACCGTAAGTGCCTCTGCTTCTTCGCGCGAACCGATCTTGTCAGCATGTCGCCACAACCGGAAGAAAGCCTCCTGAAGTGCATCGTCGGCATCCTCCTTATTGGGGAGGAAACGCATTGCAAGCCTGAGAAAATTCTTCCTCAGTTCTGTAAAAGTCGATGTCAGTGTTTCTTTACTCATGCTTTTTATCGGGTCCGTACTATTCGTTTTCAAAAAGGTAAACGTAAAGATATAGGTTTTGTAACAGAGAAGATGAATATTTTTTTATTTTTATCTGGGAATATTCGTTATTTAGCAGCAATTACATTCCTGATAAAAATATACTCAAAGCTTTGTCAAATTCAAGGAAAGAACATATATTTGCAAACGTAACACATTGATAATTAATATATTAAATATAATAATAAATAAAAATAAATATGGAATTAAAAGAGAAAATCAAGAACTTCAATTTAAGAGAACATGAAGGAATAGATAAGGATGACAAGAACGGTAAAATATCTGAAGCGTTCAAGCCTATAGCAGAAACTATATTGTCAGGCCATTTTAAAGTCACCAAGAACAACAGTGATTCTTATGTAACCGTCCACCCTACCTGTGTTGAGATGTATTACCATGAGGAAGGAGAAGGTGAGGATAAGATTAAAGACTATATTGTATATCATAGAGACAGTAATGATGGAAAAAAGATGCCTGTATTTCCAATAGGAGTATTACACAACCACGTTTCCGGAATAGACATAACTTTTGAAAAAGTAGTCGATAACTTGCCTGTTAGATTCTCCGCTTTGATAAAAGAATTTTGGATAGATAAGAGTAATAAGAAAGAGGAACAGACTGAAAAGTACGGTGAGGAAAACATCAAAGTATGCTCTGAATCAAATCCTGAAAAAAGATCCACTTACCTATATGAGGCATTATATTCTCAATATTCTGTATTTGATGGTTTTAGTGTGAAATGGGTTGACGGCAACGAGAATGACAGAAAAAAGATACGCTGTGTGAATACTAGATTAAATGTTGCTGAGTATGATCATTTTGAGAAGATACCAGCATCAAAGACTAAGGAACAACTAACAAAAAATAATAAATACAAACAATGCCAAAGAATGTGGAGATACTCAATAAACAAAGATTGATATGATACCCGATTACCAATGTAACGCAGTCTATTTCTCAGAATGGCTTAAAAACGATTATCCTGATATATACCATGGATTGGCAAGAATATTGAACAGGCATAATGTAGCTTATGACATCATTCCAAACACAAAGGATGTATGGTGCAGGGACTACATGCCGATACAGCTTGATAAAGAGAGATACCTATGCTATGAATATAAGCCAGACTACTTGATGAATAGCGCAAGCAATCGAAAATATATTACAGATTCACTGGACATATGCCGAGACATGCAATTAAAGATAAAGGACACTCCTCTAATCATAGACGGAGGTAATGTCGTTAAAGTTGGAAACAAAGCAATAATGACAGAAAAGGTCTTTGTAGAAAATCCGACAGTAAATGAGAATACTCTAAAAAATCTTCTGGAGGAACAGATGGAATGTGAAATCATCTTCATTCCTTGGGACAGAGCTGAAAAATATGGTCATTCTGACGGGATAATCAAGCCTATTTCCGACAATTCCATACTTATGACAAACTATCACGACTTTGACAAGGAATACAGCAATGAAGTGATAAATAGGCTTTCCGACAAGTTTGAGATAAAGATACTGTCCTATAACGTCAAAAAAACATCACCAGAAAGTTGGGCTTACATTAACTTCCTGACTGTAGGAAATCTAATTGTATTGCCATCTTTAGGGAAAGAAGAGGATGAGCAGGCATTGGAACAGGTTAATGCATATTACCCCTATTACACAATCGAGCAGCTCAATATTTCTGATTTGGTAAAGGATGGCGGTGGTATCAACTGCGTAAGCTGGTGCAGATATGCAAACGAACAGGAAACAAGATATCTGAAATTGTACAATAGCCTTGATTATGAAGACGATTCAACAAAAAACCGCATGTTCACCGATGAAGAGATAATCTTCATGTGTAAACATAACATAAGAAAATTTGCCGACAAATTCCCGGGAATAGCCGAATACTACATGAAATGTCTGGATGATTAAATCTTATTCTGTCCATATATAAAAAAATGAGTAACCGAAGCCTAGCAACAGTTACTCATTTTTTCGTTTCATGCTAACTCACTCAGAAACAAACAGATACAATTAAATCCAACTGTTTGGATATTTCATCAAATCGTTGGTTCAAATCAAGGGTTTTAACGAGAAATCGGTTTTTACCTATAACAACATCAAGTTCAGGAACTGTTTCCTCTTCCGTTTTTGCGTACAGCAAAACGCCTGAAACATTACCTGAATTATCACAATCCTTATTCTTAACATAAGTAAAAATCTGATACATATTTCCAGAATGAATAGTAGATTTACCAAACTGGGTTTGAGTCATACTACCATAATACTTGGTGTCAATTATAAGTGTCTTATCTCCATTATGTAATGATATATCTGTTTTCATTGAAGGCAAAAAATCAACAACAGCGCTTTCTGTATCATAAATATCCCATTCAACCATATCCGAATTTGCCTTCAAATATTTGTGATGCTTACGGTAATACTCCAACACAAAACGTTCAAAAAGCTTGTTCATGTGTTCATCAGTAAATGTAGCCATCTTAAACTCGCCTTTCTGAGTTGTCATCAAAACTCCATCAACAATAAAATAGCATATATTCATCAGCATCCTGTAATTCTGATTATTACGCTGAAATCTCAATAATTTCCATTTTACTGTCATCAGATTTAACTCATGAACATTTCCAAAGAATGGCAAAATAGAACGTAAACCTTTTTTATATTTATGACGTAAACTGTTATTCCTAATCAATAAAAGTATTGTACTTTTTATTATCTGATTGAAGATATTATCCTCTGACAACTCATCATAATCACATCCCAACAGACTTTTATGTTGTATCATACAGTTGATGGTATCTTCAATATCCAAACGTCCTTTCAACACAGGTAATATTTCATGACAATTTACATATTCTTTATATAGTCCTTGTTTCAGCTGCAACGAAACACCTTTATACAGAATTTCAGCAAATAATTCCAATATCTGCTCGAAATCCTCCTTTGCAATATCATCATAGTTGTTCTTACGTAATTCCTGAAAAGCATAAGTCAACATATAATAAATATTGCGAACCAATATGCCTTTGTCTCTAGTCATTCAATGCTGATTTTAATTTTTCAGACCATTCATTAACTTTATTCTTATTATCGAACCAATATTCTTCAAGCATTGGGATGATATCATACTCTACCACTCCCCTTAAAAAATCATCAGTAACATCCACAGGATTTTTAAAACATAAATAGCTGTGACCTATTTCAAATCCGCTTCCTAAAGAATCATCCTCTATTATCTTTTTATTAAGTTCTATTATTTTCCTGACAAGTTTTTCAAGTTTTGGATTTGTTACCAATGAACATTTCTTCTTAAAACCTTCTGTTTCAAATCCTGGTTTGATATTAAAGAAACTGAATCTTCGGCGAAGAGCATAATCTATCATAGCTAGACTTCTGTCGGCTGTGTTCATCATTCCTATTATATATAGATTTTCCGGAACATAGAACTTTTCGCCTGTATAAGCCAGTGTCATCTTATTCTTTTCGCCACGATAATCTTTTTCAATAAGCATAAGCAGTTCACCGAAAATCTTTGACAGATTACCTCTATTTATTTCATCAATTATAAAGAAGTAGTCCTTATCCCTATTATTCTTTGCAAGGGTGCAGAAATCATAGAAGATTCCTTTTCGAAGAATAAACTTATCTTCTACAGGTCTGTATCCCATTATAAAATCTTCATACGAATAATTTTGGTGAAACTGTATGAAGCATATACGACTGTCATCTTTAACTCCCATAACAGAATATGCCAATCTTTTAGCGCTGAACGTCTTTCCCACACCTGGTGCCCCTTGTAGAATTACATTCTTCTTTACTTTCAACTGGTGAGATAGTCTATCGTAATCCTTTTCATCCATGAATACTTCATTAAGGAAATCCGATTTACTGTATTTCTCCAAAGACACAACATCCGGCAACTTATTGCTTTCTCTGATAAGATCAATGATAATCTCATATTCAGCACAAGTCAATTTAAAGAAACTACCATTAGGATTAACAAGGAATTCCATATTTCTCAGTTCCGCTATTTCCTTAATAGTAGAAAAGTCTATAGGTGAAGATAATGTCTCTGTTTTCCTGAACATTATCTTTTCTCCATCATTGGCTTTTGCCACTTCGGCAAGTCCTAAAATCTGTTTTGTAGGATTTGATTCATAACATACTACAATATCACCTTCCTTGGCATCAATAAAATTCTGATAAATACGTCGCTTATTGCCGTTATCATTAAATAATGTATAGTCCTGAAGATCTCCTACCACCCATTCAGACATACTCCAGACCTTAGGGTTAGCATTAAGCCACCAATAGTTTTTGTTTTTTATGGGTACGGGAACAGATTCCATCACTTTATAATTATCAACATTAAAAATCTTCTTATTCTCACTTTTGCCAGCTATTGAGAACTTTATAGGCTTACTAATGGAATATACAAAATCGACTGTAGCAGTTTTCATATAGTGATCAGGATAACAATCACTTGTCATTACGTTTTTAAGCATATGACGCAAATCAGAATCGTACATCAACATTTCGGATATTTCATCATACAACTTATATACCATAATAACAGCTTCCGCTTTCTTGGCAAACAATTCTTTCCCATTAATTTCTTTGAATATTTTTTTCGCAACAGCCGGCTTGTATATATAATATTTATCAGGGAAACGAAGCCATAAATATATACTTATCACAGTATAACTCTGAAAATGATTTTTATTTCCATCAATATCCCATTTTGAATGAATATACTTAATTCCTTCTATAAATGACTCTATTCGTATAACCAAGTCTTGACTTTCATCATACAACATTTTAAACAACAAACGTACTTCTTCAGGATAAGATTCCGCATAGCTTCTTATCATTTTACCTGGAAAATTATTCATGAATGCCAATAAATTCCTTGTTCTTAATAAAGACGATTTTAACATTGAAGAAAAATCCTTAGCATCAATATCCCAATTATCCTGGAAGCACTTTACAGCCTTCCATTTGTATATCTCATATGGTATCGTATCATTAAATTTTTCTTTGTACTCGTGTATTAGTTCTTTCAACTTTAAATTATTCATAGTATTGATATTTAAATTTATTTATAAGGCCTTCCCCGCCAATAACGATTCATACTGATAACTTGTATTCTCATAATACATAGAACTATTATAGTCATCAATTTTAGTAATAATCCATGAATTATAGACTTTTATAAGGGCACTAATTATGTCTCCATCCGAATTATCAGCAAATTTAAGGATAATACGTTGTAGTACTTTACCAATATCCCAATGTGTAGGAATACCGTCTTCAGCCTTAGATACATTATCATAGTGTCCTAGAACTATACCATATTTATTAATAATTTCGTCTGTTACCTTATCAATATTCTCGCAATGATATACCTCTGCCAATTCATAATAATGCTCCAGTCCTTTCCGACCTAAAGCATTGACAATGACACTACGTTCATTTTTTGTTTGCCTTCCGATATATTCTATTAAACTGCATAAAAAGAACAAATCATTCTGTTTACTGTCTTCTCTTCCATTCATTTTTATTTCCTCATTATAAATGACTAAAATGCAATGTATTTCCAAAAATAATAAAAGAACTCTTTCCTTGCAAACCAAGAATAATTTTTTACCACATACATATGAAAAATGAGCAACCCAAGCCCCAGCTCCGGTTGCTCATTTTGCACATCCCGCAATATTAAAAATCAATGATTATGACACTCATGTCCGTCGTCACCATGATGACTGCATGCCTCGCCAGAGTCTTTCAACTCACCTTTGAGATAAGCCTCAACCACATCCATTACCAGACCGCTGCAACCTCTCACTACCTCGATTCCGCAAGAAGACAGTTTGTTGAGGGCACCCATACCCATATTGCCGGCAAGCATAAGTGTCACTCCGTCTTCCTGAAGCTGGTATGCTATGTTAGACTTACATCCGCATCCTTCAGGTGAAGGCATGATTTCTGTTTTTGCAACTTCATTATTGTCATTGACTGTTATAATCGTGTAGAACGCACAATGTCCGAAATGGTCGTCAATATTGCCATTTCTTGTCGGTAATGCTATTTTCTTCATATATCTATAAAATTAAAATAATACTTACATTTTTTCTCCATGACCGCACGCGAAGAACTCACTCAAAAGTTCCGGTACGGGCAGACCTTCGCATTTCAGTTTCTCCATACACTGCATGGCCTCCGTTGTGAGTGAGAAATAAATCTGACGTTTGTCTTTGTCGCCGAAATCCCTTATCAGAAATCCCTTGTCCTCTATCGAGCGAAGGACTTTAGAGAGGTGCGACGACTTGAAACCAGTGATTTGTGAAATCTCTCCTGCGGCAACTTTCCTGCTGCCAATGCTGCACATCACCATAGCCTCGTTGAGTGATATGCCGTAAATCTCCATAAGGCTATCCTCCAGTTCGGTGATAGCCTTATAAAGTTCACGCATCTTGCATATACATGATATTTTCTCCATGCGTCAGATAAACAGATTTACGTTAGACTCCTGTGCCCTGTCCATGTATGTGGCTACTCCGCCTATCGTTACATTGTCGAGCAACTCTTCTTTCTTCACTCCCATTACGTCCATCGACATCTGGCAAGCGATAAACTCTACACCATTGTCGATAGCCTGTTGTCTGAGGGATTCCAGCGATTCGATACCCTTGTTCTTCATGATGTATCTCATCATCTTCGAGCCGATACCGCCCATATTCATCTTCGATAGTTTGAGTTTCTTCGAGCTTGAAGGCAGCATCATGCCGAACATCTTACCGAAGATGTCTTTCTGAACACTCGGCTTGCGTTCCTTCTTGATGGCATTCAGTCCCCAGAATGTGAAGAAGATAGTAACCTTCTTTCCTGTGGCGGCAGCTCCGTTTGCCAGTACGAATGTGGCAAGAGCCTTGTCGAGGTCATCGCTGAAAAGGATGAATGACTTTCCGTCTGCCGAAGATTGCTGCTTTACTGCCTCTGCGGCACATGCCGTAGCCTTCTCGATTACTACCTTATATATACCTGCAGAAGGTGAAGAAGATATGAACTTATTACCCGTAGTGCGGCACCATGATTCAGCGTCTCTCGGGAAACCGGCATCTGTAGCCGATATCTCAAGTCTTTCTCCAGGTTTAAGTCCTTCCATTGTCTTTTTCAGTTTCAATATCGGACCAGGGCACTGCATACCGCATGCATCAACCTTTATGGTCTTTGCTTCGCTCTGTTCCACTACACACGAACATGCCTCTTTTGCTTCGGCAGCACACTTCATGGCATCATCGCCGGGAGTGCAGACTTTTGTCACGGCTGCCTTGTATGTCTTTACACCACCTATCAGATTGCGCACATCCTTGAACCCGTTTTCCTTCAGAATGTTCGATGCAAGATAACCTCTCAACCCTACTCCGCAATACAGGAACACAGGTTTATCTGTCGGTATCTCACCCATTCTGTTGCGCATATCGTCAAGAGGGATATTTATCGAGCCGTGTATATTGCCCAAAGAATATTCGTCAGGAGTTCTCACATCTATAAGAGTGACCTTAGAAAGATCCGCGTCACGAAGTTCACGCCAGTAAAGCGGAGTCATCTTGCCTGAAAGGATGTTTCCTGCCACATAACCTGAAACAGCTACAGGGTCTTTGGCTGACGAGAATGGTGGAGCGTACGCATGTTCCAGTCTTGTAAGGTCATATACCGTACCTCCGTTTTTCACTACCAAAGCATATTCGTCTATACGCTTGTCCACACCGTCATAACCCACAATCTGCGCTCCGTACAGACGACCGTCCTCCGGTGAGAAAGTAATCTTTATATCCATCTGCAACGCTCCGGGATAATAACCGGCGTGTGAGCCAGAATGTATTGTAGCCGAAAGATACGGTATTTCCATCTGTTTCAGACGCTTTGCTGGAAGACCTGTAGAAGCTACCGTAAGGTCGAACACCTTGGCTATGGCTGTTCCTATCGAACCTTCGTATTTAACCTTATTGCCGAACACCATATTGTCGGCCACAATTCTTGCCTGACGGTTTGCCGGTCCTGCAAGGAAGTTAAGCCAAGGCTTTCCTGTTACTGGGTGAGGGAACTCTATAGCATCTCCCACCGCATATACATCGGCATCCGATGTCTGAAGATATTCGTTCACGTAGATACCCTTCATCTCGCCCAACTTCAATCCTGCCTCTGCCGCAAGTCTTGTCTCCGCGCGAACACCGATAGAAAGTATCGCCAGTTCGGCAGTAAGCGAAATTCCGGACTTGAAGTTTACATCAAGCGAAGTGCCGTTGTCCTTGAAAGACTCAACCGCCTGTTCAAGATACAGCTTCACGCCCTGCTGCTGCAGATGTTCGTGTACGAGTGCCGCCATGGAATAGTCGATAGGTCCCATCACCTGATTTGCCATTTCCACTACAGCCACTTCCATTCCTGCATGTCTGAGGTTTTCAGCCATTTCAAGACCGATAAAACCGCCACCAACAATAACGGCACGCTTTACAGTGTTCTTGCTGATATATTCTTTGATTTTGTCAGTATCGTTTACGTTTCTCAGCGTGAATATACCCTTGCTGTCTATCCCCTGCAACGGCGGAACCACCGGCGATGCTCCCGGCGACAAAAGAAGTTTGTCGTATTGCTCACTATATTCCCTGCCATCCTTGGTACGCACAGCAACTGTCTTATTCTTAACATCGATAGATACTACTTCCGAGTTTGTTCTAACGTCGATGTTGAATCTCTTGCCGAAAGCCTCCGGAGTCTGAACGAAAAGTTTATTCCTGTCGTCTATCACTCCGCCGATATAATATGGCAATCCACAGTTGGCATACGAAATGTACTGCCCTTTCTCGAACATGATAATCTCAGCCTTCTCCGTGTTTCTGCGAATTCTTGCCGCTGCAGTGGCTCCTCCTGCCACACCTCCTACTATAAGATACTTCATAATGTATTATTGTTTTATTATTTTATTCACCACTTAAAATATTTTCCATTGGAAACTTTTGCAAAGAAATAACTATTTTCCCAATAAACAAAATGATTAACATTTATTACGGATGATATGGAAAGAATTAAACGCCCGGCAAGAAACTTACCATAGGCATGAAATAAAACATTTTTGATTTGACATTTTCTATAAATATAGATTACTTATATGTAAATACAACTTATATTTATATAGATACAACTTGTGTTTTTATAAATATAAGTTGTATTTATAGATTTTGTAAGGTTATTTGCATATTTATGACTTGAAACCATATAATAGAAAAGCCGCTGAAGAACTATCTCCAACGGCTTTAATCATATTTATCATTATATCTATCAATCTTCCATCAACTTGCGGTAACGTACCCTCTTAGGTTCCACATTACCCATGCGCTTCATCTTGTTTTCTTCGTATTCTGTGTATGAACCTTCGAAGTAGAACACTTCGCTGTTGCCTTCGAAAGCGAGGATATGAGTACAGATACGGTCGAGGAACCAACGGTCGTGACTGATTACTACGGCACATCCTGCAAAATCCTCAAGACCTTCTTCAAGGGCACGGAGAGTATTTACGTCGATATCGTTGGTAGGCTCGTCGAGAAGCAATACATTACCTTCTTCCTTCAGTGCCATTGCAAGGTGAAGACGGTTTCTCTCACCACCTGAAAGCATTCCGCAAAGTTTTTCCTGGTCGGCACCTGAGAAATTGAAGCGGCTCAGGTATGCGCGTGCATTGACATCTCGGTTACCCATGCGGATAAGCTCGTTTCCTCCGCTTATCACCTGATATACAGTCTTGTTAGGGTCGATATCCTTGTGCTGCTGGTCAACGTATGCCACTTTTACAGTCTCTCCTACTTCGAATTCTCCCTTGTCAGGAGTTTCAAGTCCCATAATCAGACGGAAAAGGGTTGTCTTACCGGCACCGTTAGGACCGATGACACCTACTATACCGTTAGGCGGAAGCATGAAGTTGAGGTCGTCGAACAGAAGCTTCTCGCCATATGCCTTAGCCACGTGCTTGGCTTCAATAACCTTGTTACCGAGACGTGGTCCGTTAGGAATGAAGATTTCAAGTTTTTCTTCCTTAGCCTTAACGTCCTCGTTAAGAAGTTTGTCGTATGAGTTAAGACGTGCCTTACCTTTAGCCTGACGTGCCTTAGGAGCCATGCGTACCCATTCAAGCTCGCGTTCGAGAGTCTTGCGACGCTTGCTGGCAGTCTTTTCTTCCATCTCCATACGTTTTGTCTTCTGTTCAAGCCAGCTTGAATAGTTACCCTTCCATGGAATACCTTCGCCACGGTCGAGTTCAAGAATCCATCCTGCAACGTGGTCGAGGAAGTAACGGTCGTGGGTAACGGCAATTACAGTACCTTCATACTGCTGCAAATGCTGTTCCAGCCAGTCGATACTTTCAGCATCAAGGTGGTTGGTAGGCTCGTCAAGAAGGAGGATATCAGGTTTCTGAAGAAGGAGACGGCACAATGCCACACGGCGGCGTTCACCTCCGGAGAGATTCTTCACCAACTGGTCTTCAGGTGGACAGCGCAGTGCGTCCATGGCACGTTCCAGCTTGCTGTCGAGGTTCCATGCGTCTGTAGCATCGATAATATCCTGCAGTTCTGCCTGGCGCGCAAAGAGTGCATCCATCTTCTCAGGGTCTTCGTAATATTCCGGCAGACCGAATTTATTGTTGATTTCTTCATACTCTGCCAGTGTATCTACGACCTGCTGAACACCTTCCATTACTACTTCTTTCACAGTCTTTGTATCGTCCAGCTGCGGTTCCTGAGCAAGATATCCCACTGAATATCCCGGAGAGAATACCACTTCGCCCTGGTAGCTTTTCTCGATACCGGCAATGATTTTCATCAAAGTTGACTTACCGGAACCATTCAAACCTATGATACCGATTTTGGCTCCATAGAAAAAGGATAGGTAGATGTCTTTCAATACCTGCTTGTTGTTCTGGAATGACTTGCTCACTCCGACCATTGAAAAGATAATTTTTTTGTCGTCTGCCATATTCTTTATTTATTTAATTGTTGAATTGCTTAGTGTTCTTTTCTGATAATATCTGCGTGTAAACAGAAGATAGCCTAACAGACCTGCCATACATATTCCGCCTGCCAGTGTCAACGGATCTGATTGATAATATCTGCATACAAAAAATCCTAATGCTACTCCCATCATTATACCTATTTCCCACATCAGCTGATATGTATGATATCCCGTACCGCGTTCGCAATGTTTCGGCAACTTTATCATTATCTTCAGGTACTGGCACATGGCGGAAGCCACACCAAGTCCCATCATTACTCCGGCAGCACAGAGGACTATATGATGCTGATATGACGAAACCAGATAAACTGACAATGTAATGAATATATATCCTGTCACAATCCGCACTATATCATCGGCTTTCCTCTTTATCTGCTTGGGGATGAACCAGAAGATTGCAAACCCAAGAACAATACAAAGATAGAAAAAATAATCGGGTTTACCGGCAACTACCGTTCCCAAAACAAAAGGTACAGTCATCATATTTATTCCCGGAGGGATATTGCGGAAAAGGATAAACCTGTCGAAAGAAAACAATGGTGGTTCAAGCGGGGCACGGAAACAGATTTCTATCATCGACACAAGAAACAATGCCACTCCGGCAAAGGCTGCCGAAATGTACATCATATTGTTCAACGAGAAAATGGAAGACAGATACAGTCCTCCAGACAACCCCAGCAACATACCGACTCCTCCCGAAAAGGCAAATACCCAATTGGCCTTGCTTCTGAACGAGCTAGGTGTGACATCAATTACCAGAGTGCTTCCTGTCACCATAAGCGCTATGGCAAACAATGCTCCCTGAAGGGCTCGCAAGGCATATACCATCCATATCTGATCAGCGTACGGATAAAGCAATCCGAGAAGCGCAAACAGCATTATGCTCCTTGTACATACACTTTTACGCTTAAATGTATCTACAAGGTAGTTGTTGACTGCTCCTGGTAAAAACAATGCTATGCCGAACAAAGATGACACCAAAGATGCACCTGTAGGAGAATATCCCCATTTGCCTACAATCCAAGTCTGCAACACCGGAAAGAGCATGTAAACGCTTATGTACAATAATACATTGGAAAGAATAAGAAGTATGAAGTTCTTATTCCAGAAAACCTGTTCCGAAGTATTGTAAGAAGTACTAAACATACATTATATCTTATAAAAAAACACAGGACCAATAAATGAAGATATCCAGCCTATGAAACAAGGCTTTACGTTCTTCATTTATTAGTCCTTTTCTTATATTTTAGAATTAGTATTGTTCTGATTCATTAGGGAAATCACTTGATTTCACATCACTTACGTACTGACCTATAGCATCTGTCATGACAGTATGAAGGTCAGCATAACGGCGAAGGAACTTAGGGCTGAAACCTTTTGTCATTCCAAGCATATCGGTAACTACCAATACCTGTCCGTCAACTCCACCTCCTGCACCGATACCTATTACAGGAATTGTAATTTCCGAAGCTACTCTCTTGGCAAGTTCAGCCGGAATTTTTTCAAGTACAAGTGCGAAGCATCCTGCTTCTTCAAGAAGATGAGCGTCGCGGATAAGCTTTTCAGCTTCTGCATCTTCCTTTGCACGCACTGTATATGTTCCGTATTTGTTGATAGACTGAGGCATAAGTCCCAGATGTCCCATCACTGGCATTCCGGCACCGATAATCTTCTTTACAGTGTCAATGATTTCTTCGCCACCTTCCAGCTTCAAGGCATCAGCATGGGTTTCCTTCATGATGCGGATAGCATTGCGCACACCGTCGTATGCATCTGCCTGATATGTTCCGAAAGGCATATCCACTACCACCAAGGCACGTTTTACGCCTCTCATAACAGACTTGCCATGATAAATCATCTGTTCTATTGTGATAGGAAGTGTTGTGACGTTTCCTGCCATTACGTTTGATGCTGAGTCTCCCACAAGGATAACATCAACTCCGGCTCCGTCAACAATCTGCGCCATTGTGTAGTCGTATGAGGTAAGCATAGAAATCTTCTCGCCTCTCTGTTTCATTTCTGTCAAACGGTGTGTGGTAACCTTACGCACATCACCTGATAAATATCCTGCCATACTTTCTTTTTAATTTAAGTCAGTTTAAAAACTCGGCAAAATTAGATGTTTTATATCATTTAACCAAATTAAGTGTGATTTTACTTGCTGATGTCACTTTTCAAGCAGTGAAATCATGTCCTTATAAGTAAAACCAGTGAAGTCAGGAATAACCAGATTACATTTGTCCTTTATAGCTTCCGCAGGATTGGTAGTACTCAATCCCACAACTGCCATTTGTGCCGATGTACCTGCCTGCAAGCCATGGAACGAATCTTCGAAAACCACACAGTTGGCAGGAACTGTTTCAAAAACCTCCGCACCAAGCAGGAAACAGTCAGGTGCCGGTTTAGAGCGGGTAAACATCTCTGCCGTAAGGATCCTGTCAACCAGACTCTTCAGTTCCGGATGAGCAGAATATACATTCGCCATCTTCTTTTCGTTGGAGCTCGTCACAATAGCTATCTTGACACCATTATTGCGAAGTTCCTTCATAAAATCCGCCACGCCAGGAACATACTCATATTTCATTTCACTTTCGAACTTGTTCAGTCCGGCAGTAATCTCTGCCTGGGCAGCATCCATACCTTTAAAATAACGGTCGTATATTTGCGCTAAAGTCTGACCTTTGATCATTAATCCGAAATTCTCCATTTCCGGATGATATATACGTCCTACTTCATTCCAATATATTGTATATTGTGATTCTGTATCCATCACCACACCGTCAAAATCGAAAAGTGCGGCTATAGTTTTAGTTTTATCCATCGTCCAGTTAAAATTAATCATTGATTGGTGGTCAATAATGTCTTAAAACGATCCCATCCTACAGCTTTATACCATGAAAGGGTTTCATAGTATGAGTTCCATTTTGAATTGTTAACTCTATAAGGAATATACATACCTATGCCGCAGAAACGGTCTTCATCTAACTTCAATATATCAACTACTTTATAATTATCTCCAAATAAACCTTCCTTCGCTATTATTAGATTGTTCATCAAGTTGTCCAGACCTTCAGGGGTTTCACCGTCATTGAGAGTCTTAAAGAAATCGACTACATCCAATGAAAAATACTTGAATGAACCTACTCCATACTGTTGGACATCATCCATATCCAAAGGCAACAACTTGTCTGAATAAACATCCAGATTAGCGCCTACCCAGTCTGCCAATTCATCCATCTTGCTGCAATCTACTGCCGCACAAGTTCCCCAAGCACCCAACTGTCTGCTATAATCTATATAATCCTTGCAAATATCACCATAAGGAACATCTTTCTGATATAATTTCGGCAATACAATATCGTATGGATGTCCATATACATGAGTCTCCACAACTGCACCTATCAAATAATCTGTTACATCCTTAAATTCATAACATACTTCCGCCGTGGCCATCATACATGCATCAAAAAGAACAAAATCCAGCTGTCTGTCACTGAATACAGTTTCCAATGTCTCAGCCATCTCAGGTATATTGATATTATATCCCGCATCATCTCCAAAAGAACGTGCTGCAATTTCATTACCCGGCATCCAGCTTGTTCCGTGTGAACCGAATATTATACCATAATTTGTAGAAGGTGACAGTTTTACCATCTGGTCCAACACACGTTCCATGGTTTTCATGTCCGTTGCATTATGATTTTTCTCAATGTACGGACTGCAATACGCTTCTGCAATAACTCTTGAAGGATTAAGATCTCCACCCTGTAAACTTCTTCTATTATTTATATTGCCCTTTCCGTCGGAATTATACTGCAGCAGGCTTGGTCCTTCCAAACCATCAGCATCACCATCATAAGGACGATAATAAACCAACAATGTACATGAATCTGTAGTTTGCGAAAGGCCTGAATACATATCCACAAGATTCTGTTTCAAGTATTTATCCAAGCTTCCAGATTTATTGTTAGATATTAAATATGCCAATACAGTCCTCCCCGACTTTACCGGTACTTTCTCTTCTGGTATTTCGTCCGAACATGATACAAAAACAAATACGGACAATAACAGTAACAACAGTTTTTTCATATCAAGATAAAACGTATAAAAACAAAAAAGACGTATCGCCATGCCTGACAAAAAAAGCAAAGCGATACGTCAATCACGAAGACTAATAAAGTTCAGCCTTCTCAAATTTAAATTCAGGGTTAACATCCTTCAAAACCATGTTCTTACCCTTGTTATATTTCTCTTTCAGTTTCTGCAATTCTTTCTGCAATTTGTTCTTTTTCAAATTAAAGAACATAAAGCATGTACGGTTCTTGCCGCCTTCTTTCGTTTCAAGATAATCTTTTAGCTGTACACTATACTGTGAACGACCGACAAGGAAACCTTTTCCGTCCACTAGGGCACTGTCCAAAAACTGGATATCCGTAAAATAAACCAAAGAGTCAGTAAACGAAGCCGAAACTCCTACCATATACACTCCATATTTATCCTTATTCTTTGATTTCTTTGCTGCTGCACCTACAAATACAGATACCGCAAACAAAAAACATAATAATTTTATATATCGCATATTCAATTGTTTATAATGGGACAAAAGTAATCATTTATAGCCAATATAAGAAAAACGAAGCAATTATTTAACATACAGAAACAAAAAACAGAACCAAACCATGTTCAAGTCTGATTCTGTTATTCTTTTCGGAAACCAATCTTTATCTTATCCTAAATAAGATTTGAGCAACTTGCTACGCGAATTGTTTCTTAATCTTCTGATAGCTTTTTCCTTAATCTGACGAACGCGCTCACGTGTAAGCCCGAATTTATCGCCGATTTCTTCCAACGTCATTTCCTGCGTGTTAATACCGAAAAACATCTGGATTATATCCTTCTCTCTGTCGGTCAGCGTAGATAGTGCTCTGTCGATTTCCTTCGAAAGTGACTCATTAACCAAAGAACGGTCCGCCATAGGCGAATCATCGTTCACCAACACGTCAAGCAGACTATTGTCTTCACCCTCAACAAAAGGTGCATCTACTGAGATGTGACGTCCTGACACTTTCAGAGTATCGGATATCTTATCTACAGGGATTTCAAGTTCGTCAGCAAGCTCTTCCGGTGACGGGCGACGTTCGTTTTCTTGTTCGAACTTAGAGAAAGCCTTACTGATCTTATTCAACGAACCCACCTGGTTCAATGGCAATCTTACGATTCTTGACTGTTCTGCCAAAGCCTGAAGAATGGACTGGCGAATCCACCATACGGCATAACTGATAAATTTAAAACCACGTGTCTCGTCAAATTTCTCAGCCGCCTTGATAAGTCCAAGATTTCCTTCATTAATCAAGTCAGGCAAACTTAATCCTTGATTCTGATACTGCTTTGCAACAGATACAACAAATCGCAAATTGGCTCTAGTAAGTTTCTCCAACGCTATTCTGTCCCCCTTACGAATACGTTGAGCAAGCTCTACTTCTTCTTCGACCGTAATCAAGTCCTCACGACCAATTTCCTGCAAATACTTATCCAGAGAAGCGCTCTCTCGGTTAGTGATACTTTTGGTAATCTTTAATTGTCTCATTCCTTAAAATCGATTTGGATGCAAAGTTATAAAATATTCAAGAATACGACAATTATTCTATTGATTATTATAACTTTTTATAACAACAAACGATAAAGAGAGGCGTATATGCTATTTTTCACATAAAACGCCTCTCATAATCTTTTACCTTAAATCAATACCTATTATAATAATATCCTTTTATTATCCTGTATTATGATTATTCAGCCTGTGACAAATCTACAGCATAGTTTGCACGTTTTCCTGACGGATATACACCAGTCATGAACAATACCTGATCAGGAGACTGAGATGCAGATTTCATAACATTTTCCAAATCCTGAACTGTCTTAAGCTGTTTTCCGTTAGCTTTCAGGATAATGAATCCCTTACGGATACCGCTGTCTGCCATTCTGCCGTCAGTAACGCCTGTCACCTGAACACCGTAACCTAAGTTCAACTGGCGTTTCAATTCTTCAGGTACTTCGCGGAATGCAGCTCCAAGCATTTCCATGTCGGCTTTCTTAACCACCTTGGTATTACCCTGTGCATTCTTCAATGTTATAGTAAATTCTTTTTCCTTCTTGTCACGCAATACTGTCACCTTAACCTTTTCTCCCGGACGATACTGCGCAAGCATACCCTGAAGATCGGCCATGGTCTTGACTTTCTTGCCGTTCAGTTCAAGTATAACGTCATTAACTTTAAGGATTCCTTCGGCAGAACCTCCTTCTGAAACTTCAACCACCTGAACACCTTCGTTTGCACCAAGTTCCTTTTGTTCTTTTCTGATTTCATCCGGATAAGTTTCATCACCCATATTTCTACCACCGATTCCAAGCAATGCACGCTGTACTGTTCCATACTGCTTCAAGTCTGTTACAACCTTAGTCATAATGCTTGTAGGGATTGCAAATCCGTATCCTGAATATGCACCTGTTGGTGAGAACAACATTGCATTGATACCAACAAGCTCACCACGGGCATTAACCAATGCACCACCACTGTTACCCTGATTGATTGCGGCATCAGTCTGAATGAATGATTCTACCTGATTTGCACCAAGACCTCTTGATTTGGCACTAACTACACCGGCTGTAACAGTAGAGCCCAAATTGAACGGATTACCAACTGCCAATACCCATTCGCCTACTTTCAGTTTGTCAGAATCCCCTACCGGTATTGCAGGGAAATCATCTCCTTCAATCTTAACCAGAGCAAGGTCGGTAGTAGGGTCCGTACCTATAACTCTACCCTTGAGTTCCCTGCTATCCTGAAGCTTGACGCTGATTTCATCAGCTCCGTCAATTACGTGATTGTTTGTTACAATATAACCATCCTTAGAGATAATTACACCAGAACCAAAACCTTTCTGTTCCGGAGTCTCAATCTGACGCTGACGTCCGCGACCGTCTCCGAAGAAATAATCGAAGATATCAGGCATCTGCTGTACCGTCTGCACCTTGCTTCTTTGTGTAGCAACAATATGTACTACAGAATTCAATGAACTTTCTGCCGCCTTAGTCAGATCAACAGGCTGCATGCTGTTTGAATCCATCGCAACGGCGCGAGTCAAAGGCATTGTATTGAATGATTCGTAAAAAGTCTTACTTTCTTTCGGTTGATTATTCTGAGAAACGACGTAAGCCGTAACACCTGCAACTCCTGCACTTACTGCAACCATTGAAGCTGCTCCTATCGCAAATTTAGTTACTGTTTTCATAATCTTATCTATATTAAACTGTTAATTTCACTACTTGTTTAACATTTCATCCGCTAAAGTATAACAAATTCCATACGGTTGTACTCCTAAGTATCAGTTTTTTCTCTCTTTTAACATTGATATTATGCTGATTAACCCGTGTTAACGAGGGAAACTGCCAAATTTACATTCGTTACGAGAGACTGACAACACAAATATCAAAGTATTTCTGCCAAACCTGCCGTTTTTTCGGTTTATTTCCCTACCTTTGCAGTAAGAAAGCAGCAGACCGGTCTGTCGCTGGTATTTTATACAAGAGGAAAGTCCGGGCAACACAGAGCATCCTACTTCCTAACAGAAAGCTGTCCGCAAGGGTAGAGTAATGCAGAAGAAAATAACCGCCCCTACCGGGGTAAGGGTGAGAAGGCGGGGTAAGAGCCCACCAGCCGAATAGCGATATCCGGGCTGTGCATCTTAGGAGTTGTAAGGTCATGTAAACCGGCATTAACGAGGGTTGCTCGCCCCACGTCGGAGGGTGGACCGCTAGAGTCTGTCGGTGACGGCAGATGTAGATAAATGACAGACACCCTGCTTGTCAGGGAACAGAACCCGGCTTACAGGTTTGCTGCCTTCTTTTTCATCACGATAATCACCATTACATACATACTATGCCAAAACTTCCAATTAATAAATGGAAAAAGTTTTTCCAGAAAGATCTATGGATAGCAGATGAAGAAAAATATCCCCCAATCCTAAGATATATAATAAGAATAATCAGAATTATAATCCTTTCTACAGAACAGTTCAACAACAACAGGATAGTAGTCAGAGCCTCTGCCCTCACCTACAGCACACTGTTATCAATCATCCCCATATTCGCGATACTTTTCGCCATAGCCAGAGGATTCGGTTTCGACTCGATAATGGAAGGCCTGTTCCGAAACAATATGAGCAGCCATCAGGCAGAGCTAGTCATTACATGGATAAATTCGTATCTACAGCATACCAAAAGCGGAGTGTTTATCGGAGTAGGTATCGTAATGTTGCTTTGGACTATACTTATACTTACCGACAACATAGAGCGAAGCTTCAACACAATATGGCAGGTAAAACGGCCGCGTTCCGTTTTCAGGAAAATCACCGATTACTTCTCCATGATTTTACTGCTACCGCTACTGATAGTTTTCTCCAGCGGACTATCCATATTCATGACAACGTTCCTGAAAGAAATGGAGACCTTTGCCCTGCTGGCTCCTATTATGAAGTTTTTCATACAACTCCTTCCCTACGCCATTATCTGGGCAATGTTTATCGGCCTGTTCGTATTCATACCCAACACAAAGGTCAAATTCAGCCATGCCATAATACCAGGGATACTGGCAGGCAGCGCATTCCAGATTTTCCAATACATATATATAAACAGCCAGATCTGGGTATCAAACTACAATGCCATATACGGAAGCTTTGCGGCAATACCTATGTTCCTGCTTTGGACACAGATATCATGGAGCATATGCCTTTTCGGCGCAGAGATGAATTACGTAAGCCAGAACCTTGAGTCGTTCAAGTACGGAAAGGAATCAAAAAACATAAGCCGCAGATACCACGACTTTTTCTGCACAATCATACTGTCGAAAATCTGCAAAAGGTTTGAAAATGGCGAAGACCCCTATTCCGCCGAGGAGATAAGCAAGGAAAACAAAATACCGATCCGTCTCACAAAAGACATCTTATACGAGCTGCAGGATTTACAACTCATATACGAAGGTGTAAAAGAAAAAGGCAAAAGCGAAGAAGTGTGCTATCTGCCAGGGATGTCAACAGACAAGCTCACACTTGGAGTAATGCTGAACAAACTCGACTCAAAAGGTTTCGAAGATTTCAATATCGACAAAAGCCAGTATTCTTCATCATGGGATGCCATGATAAAAGCAAGGCAAGAATATACATCACACAACAACCAGATATTACTGAAAGATATATAATACGCAAAAACGGCTTCCTGACAATGATTGTAACAGGAAGCCGTTTTTGTGTATTACGGACTTTTATTTTATTTTGAAGTCAACTGCATCATTCTGCTAAGATACTTTCCTATAATGTCGAATTCAAGATTTACAACACTTCCAACCTTTATTGTATGGAAATTTGTATGTTCGAAAGTATAAGGGATAATAGCGACCTGGAATGAATCCTCAGTAGGATTGCATACAGTAAGACTCACACCATTTACAGTCACCGAACCTTTGTCAACAGTGAAGTAACCCCTTTTTGCCATTTCCTTGTCAAACTTGTATTTGAAAGTGAAATACCAGCTACCTTCAGCATCATCCACTGCCACACAAGTAGCGGTCTGATCGACGTGTCCCTGTACGATATGACCATCCAGACGTCCGTTCATCATCATGCTTCTTTCCACATTGACCTTATCTCCGACTTTCAGCAATCCGATATTTGAACGCTCTATTGTTTCTTTCATAGCTGTAACAGTGTATGTGCCATCCTGAATACTGACTACAGTAAGACACACTCCGTTATGAGCCACACTCTGGTCAATTTTCAGTTCGTCCACAAACGAACACTTAAGCGTAAGGTGAAGATTCTCCTGATCTTTTACCACATTTACCACTTCAGCAAATTCTTCTACGATACCTGAGAACATAAAGTATATATTTTTAAAAGTTTACCAATAAAATCAGCTTCTGTTATTCCGGAATAGGCTTGCTCCATACTGTTTCGCCGTCAGAATCAACTACAGAAATAGTTCCTCCCGCATACTGTTCAGTAAAAGCATTTCCCTTTTCCAGCATATCTTCGGCCATATGTATAGCCTTCTCCATAGTTTTTAATGAGAACCCTTTATTATCATAAGAGTCGTCATCTGAAAAATAAATGTCATAAGTTTTCATGTAAGTCAGTCTTTATTATTTTGCGTGGCAAATATACTGAATGCCTGACAAAAAGAATAGATTTAGCCGACTTTTTTCTCTGACACCATGAATTATTTTCGGTAAGGGCACAAAAAAAGAGAAACCAGCGTAAACTGATTTCTCTTTTAGAGCGGAAAACGAGACTCGAACTCGCGACCCTAACCTTGGCAAGGTTATGCTCTACCAACTGAGCTATTTCCGCAATTGTTATTTGGTGAAGGAAATGAGACTCGAACTCACACGACATAACTGTCACTACCCCCTCAAAGTAGCGCGTCTACCAATTCCGCCATTCCTCCATTCATCCTTTAAGATTTGTGCCCAGAACAGGACTCGAACCTGCATGCCTCTCGACACACGCACCTGAAACGTGCGCGTCTACCATTCCGCCACCTGGGCAAAACGCAAACCTCATTAGATTTGTTCTTGAGCGGAAAACGAGACTCGAACTCGCGACCCTAACCTTGGCAAGGTTATGCTCTACCAACTGAGCTATTTCCGCATCTTGTTCAAAATGTCAATTTTTCTTTTTTTTTGAGCGGAAAACGAGACTCGAACTCGCGACCCTAACCTTGGCAAGGTTATGCTCTACCAACTGAGCTATTTCCGCATTGTTTTTTTCAACCGTTAGTTGTTTTCCCGATTGCGAGTGCAAAGGTATAGCTTTTTTTGAAACCACCAAAACAATTGAACACTTTTTTTATTATTTTTTTCTCGAAAAGTTACAAGTTATTGAGTATCAATACATGTAAAAAAAGAACGGTTTGCAATGAAATTATGAGTTTCACCGCAAACCGCCTAAATCAGCACATTCTGTCTCTATAATCTTCGTAACGGAAAGTCTTATAAACTTCCAATTCCCCGTCAGAATGAAGTATAGCTATCGAAGGATGATGAATACCGTTGAACATATTTGTCTTAACCATTGTGTAATGTATCATATCTTCAAACACTATTCTTTCTCCTACGCACAATTCATGATCAAATTTCCAGCTGCCCATATAGTCACCGCTCAGACAACTGTTGCCGCCCAATCTGTAAACATGGTCTTCCGGCGAAGATATTTTCACCGCATCAGCAGGAAGCGACTCAGCTCCGCGAACAGCCGGCTGATATGGCATTTCCAGACAGTCCGGCATATGACATGTGAAACTTACATCAAGTATTGCTGTGCGTATTCCCTTACTTTCAACCACATCAACAACCGAAGCCAAGAGAGGCCCTGTCTGCCACGTAAACGCAGATCCCGGTTCAAGTATTATCTGAAGGTTAGGATAGCACTGTCTAAGTCCCTGAAGCAGGCCTATCAGATGATTTACATCATAATCCTTGCGAGTCATCAGGTGTCCTCCTCCCAAATTAAGCCATTTCAGCTGAGGGAACCAACGTGAGAACTTCTTCTCGATATGCTTTAATGTCCTTTCAAGTTCATACGAACTGGACTCGCAATGACAGTGACAATGAAATCCTTCAATTCCCTCCGGCAACGTTTCCGGAAGCATATCTGCAGTCACACCAAAACGTGTACCCGGAGCACACGGATTATATAATTCCACTTCCACCTCAGAATATTCAGGATTTACACGTATTCCCAATGAAACGTCTTCAGCCGAGGCTTTAGCCATAGGATAAAAGCGGTTGAATTGAGAAAGCGAGTTAAATGTTATATGACTGCTGTATTTCAGAAATGCAGGAAAATTTTCCTCAGTATATGCCGGCGAATAAGAATGAGCCTTACTTCCGAACTCTTCGAATGCCAGGCGTGCCTCATACTCCGAACTTGCCGTAGTATAATTTATATATTCGCGGAATATGGGAAATGATTTCCACATGGCAAATGCCTTGAAAGCTAAAATAATCTCCACCCCAGCCTTGTCGGCCACACTTTTTATCAGGCTCAGATTTTTCCTGAGCAGATCTTCCTCCATTACATAACATGGAGAAGGCACCTTAGTCAAATCCATAATCTTAATTATCCAATAATTTTAAAACGTGCAAATTTCAATAACAGTTGCTTGTCGCCGGCATTTTCAAATCTTACAGTCGCCTTACAGTTGTCGCCGCTGCCTTCCAGCCGCACAACCTCTCCCCTTCCGAAACGTTCATGTTCTATCAGACGACCAACTTCCACACCGTGCGTATCAGCTTTACCCGGCTCAGCACTACGGCTTACCGCCGGATTTTGTGACACCGGAACAATCCTTTTAAGATTTCTCGGAGGCACAGGTTTGACAAATCTCACCGGTTCCTGAGGCATCTCACCACCATCGAACATCGAAGGTCCGCTACTCCTGTAAGTTTCATTCCTTTCATAGCCACGCTCATAGTTACGTTTTGTATATCCTTCATTACGTACGGGAGTAAACCCACTATCAGCAGGCATCTTCAGAAAATCAGGGTTTATGTCCTTGAGGAAGCGGCTCGGATTACAGAACTCCGGCTTACCATATTTATACCTGTTCTTTGCATACGAAATGAAACAGTTCTCCTCGGCACGGGTTATGGCCACATAGAACAATCTTCTTTCTTCTTCCAAAGCCCTGGGAGAATCTGAAGACATAGGTCCCGGGAACAGGTTTTCCTCCATTCCTACGATAAAGACATTTCTGAATTCAAGTCCCTTGGCCGAATGGATAGTCATCAAAGTTACTTTCGGGACACTGTCGTCCTTTTCTCCATCCTGGTCGGTAAGCAATGAAACTTCCGAAAGATAATCAGTCAGAAACATCCTTTCATTACCTTCCTGACGGCGTATGTCACAAAAATCGTACATACCGTTCACCAGTTCGTCTATATTCTCACGTCTGCTCAAACCTTCGGGCGAAGTGTCCTGTATTATATCAGCCATAATACCTGACGCTCCAACAATCTCCTTTCCAAGATCATAGGCATTATATGTATCAACCTTACTTACAAAATCCGCTATGATATCCCTGAAGCCCTGCAGTTTGGCATGAGTACCTTTATTTATATTCAGTCCGTAATCAAGAGGAGACGAAATGACAGTCCAAAGACTCACCCCTTCCTGTGCCGCTGTAGCAATAATCTTATTCAGAGTAGTATCTCCTATCCCTCTGGCAGGATAGTTTATGACTCTTTTCAGAGCCTCCCCGTCATGCGGGTTTACTGCCAGACGGAAATATGCTATCACATCCTTAATCTCCTTACGTTGATAGAACGACAAACCACCGTATATCCTGTACGCCACAGCACGCTTTCTCAGTGCCTCCTCAAATATACGGCTCTGTGCATTTGTGCGATACAAAATAGCAAAATCACTGTAAGGACAACCATCCTTCACGTGCATGGAAGTAATCTTGTTCGCTACAATCTCTCCTTCCTCTACATCGCTGTATGCGCTCGTCACGGTTATAGGTTCCCCCACCTGATTTTCCGAGAAAACCTCTTTCCTTATCTGTTCACGGTTCTTCTCTATAAGGCTATTGGCCGCTTTCACAATCAATTGTGTAGAACGGTAGTTCTGTTCAAGCTTGAAGAGGCGGGCATCATTATACAGCCTTGTGAACTTCAATATATTGTCTATATTCGCGCCACGGAAAGAATATATACTCTGTGCATCGTCACCCACCACACATACACGCTGATGCTTGCTTGTCAATTGCAAGACTATGCTGTGCTGTGCAAAGTTAGTATCCTGATACTCATCCACCAATACATACCGGAACCTTTCGGCATATTTATCACAAATGTCGGTATGATTCTTGAATAAAAGATAAGTATTTACCAGAAGGTCGTCAAAATCCATGGCATCACTCTGTCGGCATCTTTCGCAATACCTTACATATATATCCCTCATTGCAGGAATTTTCGCCTCGGAATCAGCTCTGTAGAACTCTCCGCTTGCCGCATAAGCCTCCGGCGAAACCAAATGATTTTTTGCATTACTTATCCTCGCCTGCACCACTCCCGGCTTATACACCTTTTCATCCAGGTTAAGTTCCTTAAGGATAGATTTTATAAGACTCTTTGAATCGGATGAATCATATATAGTAAAATTCGATGTATATCCCAACGCCGCACCCTCAGTCCGCAATATCCGTGCAAAAATGGAATGAAAAGTGCCCATCCATAAATATTTTGCCTTTTCCATACCTACAGCACGTGATATACGTTCCTTCATCTCGCGCGCCGCCTTATTGGTAAAAGTCAGTGCCAGTATAGACCACGGCTCATAACCATTGTCCAGCAGATAAGCTATCTTATATGTAAGCACCCTCGTCTTTCCGGAGCCAGCCCCGGCTATTACCAGCGAAGGTCCGTCGTTATAAAGCACAGCGGCACGCTGGCTTTCATTCAGTTCATCCAGATAATTAGTCATCTTATGATATTATAGATAATTCGATATAATTTTCAGGCTGCAAATATAGACAAAAACTACAAAACTCACAGTCATCCAACCATCCATTCCTCTATCGTTCCCGTTTCAGACGAGAATACGGCTCCTACCTTATATAGTTTGCGGCTGTCAGATTCATATTCACAAGCATAACCTTTTTCTTCTATCTGTCGAACCGCCTCCTCTGCAGTACCGTCAAGTTTGAATTCAAAGATAAAAACATAATCCGATGTTTCCACTATGCAGTCCACACGACCGTAACTCTGTACCTTCTCCGTATAGACAGTATAGACACTGATAAGTCGCAGTATCAAATAGAAAGTATAGTGGAAATATCTTTCCTTCTCACGCTCGTTCTCTTTACGGCGCATTGTGTATGGGATACTTGCAAGGAAAGAAGTCATACCTGTAAGAAAGTCGTCTATCCTGCCTTCATTCAACTGATCTACCGCATTGTCAATCCATGAATTCACACTCTCTCTTGTATTGAAATAACTTGAAGCTATTACTGACAGGAATCCCTTTTTCACCTCACAGTTAGGGTAATCCAACAAAAACTTATTACGCCTCAAATCAAATTCCTTTATAGTTAGATAGCCGCTCTGATATATCATAGGCAGTGGTTGTTCCACACACGCCTTGTAATCAATAAATTCCTCAGGAGAATAGAACTTGCCTGTTATCTCGTTCATATTTTCGTTTGAATGCGACAACAGGCGAACCAGATATGTCGGAGTACCGCTCTTGAACCAATAATCATAAATTCTCCCGGAATCAAACGCATTAAGCAAGCTGAAAGGATTATACACATCCGTCATTCTGTCGCTGAAATGATAACCGTCATACTGCGCCTTCAACTTATTCATCATTTCATCTAAAGAACATCCGTAAACTTCCGCCATCTGCCCTACAGGCTTCTTGAAATAACTTTCCAATTCCTCCTGCGATATACCGCAAAGCGTCTCATACTTAGCGTGCATGCTTATATCCTTAGGCTGGTTGAAACCGCTGAACACACTGACTTGCGAAAATTTTGTTACACCTGTAAGAAATACAAACTGTAGATACTCATCAGCCCCTTTGAATGTGGAATAGAATCCTTTCAGGATATTGCGGTGTTCTTCCTCCAAATCCTTGTCATAGTCCAGAACATCAAGTATTGGCTTGTCATATTCGTCAATAAGTACCACCGCACGCATTCCGCTTTTATTATAAGCAGTCTCGATTATCTTCTTGAATCTGAAGCCAAGGTTAAGTTCTTCGTCACCACCTTCTATTCCATACAATCTTTCCCAGGCAGTAATATAACTTAGAATAGCACTTCTCAATGCACCTTTACGTGTATATTCACCTCCATTGAAATCCATATGAAACACAGGATACACATTCCAGTCCTTTTCCAGCGCATCAATCTTCAACCCCCTGAAAAGTTCCTTTCTACCGAGAAAATAGTTTTTAAGTGTTGACACAAGAAGACTCTTGCCGAAACGGCGAGGGCGGCTAAGGAAGTAAATTGAGCCTTCCGTCACCAGACTGTAAACCAAATCAGTCTTATCTACATAAACAAATCCGTCATTTATAATACGGTCAAAGCTCTGTATTCCTATGGGGTATTTCATGTAAATCAATTAATAATTAAAAATTAATAATTAAAAATGCAGTGCATGCGAATGTCACAAAGATAGTGCAAACCGAGAGAAGTACAAAGTGAAAACAAAGTTTTCAACTTTTAATTCCAAGGTGAAGCCTATCTTATCTAAAGATAGTGCAAACCGAGAGAAGTACAAAGTGAAAACAAAGTTTTCAACTTTTAATTCCAAGGTGAAGCCTATCTTATCTAAAGATAGTGCAAACAGAGAGAAGTACAAAGTGAAATATACGCACATAAAAATCCCCCTGCACAATCACTTGCACAGAGGGATTGGATTTATCAGATAAAAAAGTTGTATTTACTTGCTGCGAGTGATTACTGCACGACTCAAGCGAGGATCATCATAGAACATATTGTCCACACCACCCTTGTAGTCAATTTCAAGCTGCGATTCTGAAACACCGAATTCGTTAACCAGACAGTCACGAACAGCCTCAGCACGTTTCTTACTCAAGCGTTCGTTAGTCTTCTTGCTACCTGTTCCGGCATCAGCATAACCTGTAATTGTATATACCGCATCTGGATCGCCTGCCTTGATAGCCTCAGCAAAGAACTGAAGATTTACACGAGCTTCCTTCGACAGTTTAGCTTCGCCAATACGGAAAGTCAACAGATTGCCTGATGTAAATTTCTTGACAACTTCTGTAGGTCTGTTCTTTGCATCAGCAAGTTCACGCTGCAGACGTGCATTCTCAGCATTCAGTGCATCTATCTGGTCACTCATACGTTTCAGCGCACCGTCGTTGTTGCGTGTAATAGTCTTGCTTCTGTCCCATCCGCGCTGTTTGAACTTATATGTAAGTCCGAGAGCAGCAGTAAGCATAGGTTCACCGCCACGTCCGCCTACTTCACCGTCGAACATATCGTTGATGAATGTAGCGCGCAGGTCAAGGTTAAGATCAACAGCCTCACAAAGTCTGAAAGAGTTCATAAGTCCAAGATGACCAGTTATTTCAGCATTCTTCGGTTTAGATGTTACTCTGGCTATACCAACACCGGCATACGGACTCAGGCTGTAAACACGTTTTTCCTTGTAGCCGCCTATAATGTTCATTAGGTTGAACATAGCGTCCATGTGGAAGTTATAGAATTTGAATTTCTGTTCGTTCAGCCAGTATCCATCCCATGGTTTTCCGCTTATTGCACCACCACTCTGATATGCACCGTTCTGAGTAGCACCTTTTGCAGAAAGGCCTGAATACATAAGGCGTACACCTATACCTGGAGTGAACCATTTACCCACTGCTATATCCAGTGCCGGAGAGATACGTTCACCAAACTTGCGCTGGCGGTCATGGTCACCAAAGTAAACCTGTCCTCCTGCACCCGCGCTGATAAACCAGTTACTCCAGAAACGGTTGGTTTCCACTTTGTACTTGTCTGTACTGTATTCCACAGTTTCAGTGAAATCACTGTTGTTTTGCTCTGTCTGTGCAAAAGCACATCCACCTGCCAAAACCATGGCTGCGGTAAAAATTGTTTTCTTTATCATAATTCTCAAAAATTAAGTATCCTTTTTAATTTAACTATCATTTCGCATTAGTTACAAAATTTCCACCTATGATATTCGTGTTCATCCATTCCAAACGTTCAGAATAAGCTTTCTTCATAGAAGATATAGCCTCGTCAAAAGTCATATCCTCATCACCGTTGAAAGCAGAACCTACAGACACTTTTAATGGTGACAGCGGCCACATAGCATAATTATACTGATCTGACACTTTATTCTGTGTGGCAAGCTCATCAATCTTAGTTGCTACACTCAACAATTGCGGATAGATAACAGTCCAACGTTCCTGAACTCTGGTACGGAAATTCGCGTCTTTAAACAGAAGAGGATACCACATATAGGGCATGTCGTTTACATAATCATAACCGCCTCCCTGCCACCATGGCTTCTCTTCAGCCAATTTCGATGCACCATACAGCCATTCATTCGTATTGCGACAAGAATAAGTACCGCCATACTTGCTGTTCATGGCCTGTACCTTGTCATAATTGATAAATGTCTGCCAGTCGAAATCCCATACCGGGCCAGCAGTCAGCTTACCATCACCGTCAATAAGCATGTATACACTCTTCGGATGCTTGTATTCATCGTTGAATGTCAATTCCTGTACAAAGAAATAGTCTATCACAGAATTTATATCAAGATCGTTATAAGCAGCCTCATAGTTTCCAGCCTCCAAATTGGATTCTACGGCTTCTATTCTGGCCTTCACCTGATTGTAAATATCAGAACTATATTTACTAACCTCATCCTTGAACATACACGGCAATCCACGACCGGTACGGAACTTGTCCACTTCATCATAATTGTCGTCAAATTCAAGCAAATAACCGCAGTCGGCCATCGTTGGATTTGTATTGCCATCTCCTATGATGTCTTCAATACAGTCTTTAATATCTACACGGTCGCCGTCAATCTTGATTTGCTCACATAAGAAATAATTTCCTACATGGCGTCCGTCCATAATAACTTCCACACTATATCCGTGAGGATTCCATCCAAGTCCATCGGCATATGCATTTTCTGTCTGATGAGCTACTTCAAATGCTACAGCATTGCGCAACATAGTACGGTCCATCCAGTTAGCCAAAAGTACCCAGCGCTTGTGTTTCGGCATACCTAAAACAGAAGCCTTGCTAACCAGTTTCATGGCAAACGGTTTCTTTGGGAATTTTTGTGTAGAGTTTCCGCGCAAACGTATCCCGCAAAATGCCTCTTCCATATCCACAGAACCATCAGCGTTATATACCGCCATTTTATCTGTTTCCACCCAATCAGCATCTTTAGAGCGTACGTTAATACCAGCCTCTGCCCAACTTTCACTTCCGCCACCACTCTGTGTCAACACCACAACCGGCAGACCGGAATTAGTGACAGTAACAGTAAACGTTTTTGTTTCTTCTCCGTTAGAAAGCGTGTAAACCACAGGGTTGCTGAAATCAACTTCACTTACACCACTTGTCTGCTCTACGCCATCTATCTTAACAGTAGTACCGTCGTTCACTGCAAAGGTAGGCTTCAGATTGAAGTTATATAGATAAGGAATACAACCGGTTATCGTCTCACCGTCAACAGTCAACTCCTCCGAAGCACTGTCTACAGGCCTTGTAGCACTGCCATTGAATACCAGTTTCTTGTCCAAAATTTTGCCAGCATTATTCTTTGCCTCGAAAGAGAACGATGTAAATACAGGACGATTAGTTACCTCCATGTCGCCTTCATAGTTCTCCAGCGAAAGCGGGAATGTGTAGCAGGTGTTCGCGGCAAAATCAACCAGCGCTGTGCAGGTAAATTCAGCCTTGAACTTCTGTGTCAGGATAGTAATCTTTATCTGGTCTCCGGTGCGTATTTCTGGTGCACAGGTGATATAGCCTGTATAGCTCTTTCCGCTGGCAAGGGCAGGAGTGTCACTCCAGTTCATTGTCAGTACATTGGTTCCGGTCACATCGTCGGTCCATGTTACGGCTTTCGATGTGGCATCGAATGTGAATTCGCCTCCCAGACGTCTGCCTTCAGGCAAAGTCAGAATGATGCTTTCAAGTGCATCGCCTTCGAGTGCCGTTCCTGTAGCGTTGATGTCGAACTTGAGCAGAGAGAACAGGTGTTCGAACTCGAACTCGTATCTGCCTTCATAGGTTTTGAAAGTGGGTGTACCCACCTTATAGTCACCTTCCAGCTTGCCTGTTGTCATGTCGAAAGTCTGTGTCAGTTTCAAATTACCTTTCAGAGCGGTCACATCAGCTGCGGCATTGCTTGCGCTGTACGGATAGTAGGCATATGTGGGATATTCTCCCGCTGCCATCGTACCGTTGAATTCAGCCTCGGCCACATTGCCAGTGTTGGCAGATTCAAACATAGCGTTCTTTGTGCCTTTGTCACCATATACACCAATGATATCTTTCGGTGACCACAATATACCGGCCACACCGTCGGGTGAAGAATTGTCCACGCAGGTGCGTGTCTGTACATCACCGCCCATGTGACCGACAATCGTTACATTTCCCTTGCTTTCGTTCTGCACGAAAGAATCTTCCCTACAAGCTTCTAATCCTAACATGCAGCAGGACAAAATAGCGTAAAGTATGAAGTTGTTTTTCATTTATTGTTCTTGAGTTTTCTTTCCTATTTTTCAAAAAGGTACTTCACGGTAATACTAACCGCGAAGTACCTTTATATTCAGTGAGGATTATTCATCCCAACCTACTGCATTTCCACCATTGCTGTAGCTGGCATTGTAAGATTTAGTTCCTTCTCCACCTCCAGAAGTAGTTTTCTTACGCAAAGCAAACTTGAAGTTGTTGTCGATAATAGTCTGTAAAATCAAGTCAGACTGGAACTTCTTACCTTTTTCACCTCTATTGGCAAAATTCATAAAAATTAATCCCATACCTGCATTTTCTTCACGTTTTAGTAATTCATTCAAGCATAATTGATTAAGTTCAGCTGCTGTATATTCTATACCATTAGAATACTGAATGCCATCACTATAATTACCCCTATTGTGAGATGTCGTTCCAGAGCTAACATCTGTTTTTTCACCACCAATATCATTCATCAGCCATGTATCATGACTTTCTTTCCTATACAAGTCAACTCCCATACTAAACTGATTTGTAATAGCATCCACTTTCGACTGGAAAGTTGCTTCTGCATCACTACCTGAATCACTTGTAGTAGTCACTTCCTGATAATACCATCTTAGCTTTGAATTACCGGCGCTATTTCCATCATAAGCCTGATAATTCTGCCAATATAAAGGCATACCCCCAAACTTATCTTGATAATTAATTCCTGAGCCTTTACTAGTTTCAGGTCCATAAGGACCTTCCCATAAAGAATAAAGTATTGGAGCTGTAGCACCTGTTGTCACCATATGGTCAGAATTCACATTAGCCTTGACAATAATACGACCTCTAACATCTTCTATCGTTGTTTCTGGAGTGACTTCACTATCATAAATACGATATGATGGATCATCCGCCATTTCACTTATCTCTTCTTGAATACCATTAATCCAAATCTCCTGTTGAATCGATTCAAGCAATCCATCTTTTTTATATGTAACCATTACTAAAGCAAACTCATTCGAAACTTTTCCTTCTTTTGCAAATGCTGTTTCTGCATTCTCCAAATATTGTGCAATCTGTTTAAAAGATTCTTTTAATGTTCCTGCATTATTAACCGATACAGAATAATCCCAATGACCTTCAAAAAAACCGTCAACAACCCAATTACGTGAAGCTTGTGTATGTAAAATAAATGCACGAACGCCATCTTTATATTGCTGTTCGGTTCCGGTTGGTTGGTATGAACTTGTATTGGTAAATTTACTTCCTGGAATAGAAAGTTCAGTCAGATAAATATCCGGATCAAGCGAACTCATCCAATAATTAACATTATATTGTGTAGGCAACGTAGGTAGAGTAACACGGCTCACCTTATGTGGCAGAATTTTGAACGAATTATCAGAAGTTGTCAAAGTCTTGTGTACCGTTCCTCCACTTGTTGCTACCGTAATTTTGATATTACTACCATCTATCTCGTTTTCATTAGGAATCAAAAATGCACGAACTACAAGCTTCTTACCAGCCGCCAACTTCACATATTCAAGTACTCCTTGCTCATTTATCCACGAACAAGGTACTGAAATATTGTCTGTTACCACACCGCTCATATTAGTTTTGCACACAACTGTACTTTCGTAAGACTCCTCAGTATCACTTCCCGGATAAACTTGAGCTGTAAAGTCACCAACAATAGAAGTGCCATCAGCTTCCACATTGATATTTGTCAATGTGATAGGCTCCGTAATATTTCCAGGTGCTGAAACTTCAATCTCCAGAATAGTCGAAAGCGGCTTAAACTGCAAATCTATATCAGTTCCAACAGGTGTCTTACTTTTCTTCTGTCCACGATATGCATACATGATTGCAAACTCCGGATTGCTTACAGCCGTATAGTTACCCTCTGCATCTTGCTCAAAACGTAAGGGCCGCTGCTCCACCGGAAGAGTTAAATCAAAAAGTCCTGTTGACTCTGTACCCTTTACAAATTTAACTGGATAAAATCCATAAAATTTATGCAAATCTTCACTACCCCATTGCAAACCGGCATCACCAATTTTAGTCACTGTTTCTGCTGTAGAAGATGTACTATTAGATACTCCAATAGTATAATTTACCAACTTACTAGCCGGCATAGATGCTTGTGGGCAATAAATAGCTATTTCATCACCATTCTCCCAATATACAGGGAAAGCATCTAGTTTTTGGTCATTATCAGTATCTATTGGTGTACCATAAGCAGTACGAGTTTCTATGCCATTTTGTGGTAACGACATTCCAAAGCTAATTTCATCTCCAGTCTGTGCTGGATTATCTATAGTACTAGTAACAGTATCATCTTGACATCCAGCAGCAGTTATCATAAGCGTTAAAGCTATCAAAGAGTAAAAAACTTTTTTCATAATTATCTAACTTTAATCAAAGTGTTATATTATCCCATTTATCATCTGTAAAATCGTGAGTCTCACCAAATTCATGATTTTGAATGGTTACTCCTTTATCATGTTTACCATCTGGTTCAAATACGGAAGCTTTATTCATAATTCCTTCTTCCATTTCTACTTCCACATGCTGTGTCTGTGGAGTCTCGTAAAGTTTTTTCTTCATATTATACCTCGCTTTCAATTATTAGTTAACAATTAGTTTTTCCGTTAGTAATTTCATTTCTTTAAGTTGTCCTTTCATTTTTCCATATCTTTAATCTTTAAATTATACTCTTATTTATTTTTATTATTTCCATAACCATATCCATAACCGTAACCATAGCTTCCATATCCGTAACCATGGCGTTCCAAGTCTGCACCATTAAGAATCAAAGCCATGTTGTTAAGGACTTTCTCCTGATACAGCTTCTCTATATCAGGCAACTGACGTTTGTCAAGTCGTCCGGCACGGACTACGAAAATTGTAATATCTGCTATACGATTGGCAATAGTGGCATCTGCTACAAGGCCTACCGGCACATTATCCACTACTATGTAGTCATAACGCTTGCGCAACTCTTCCATCATACTATCCAGACGGCTGTCCATAAGAAGTTCGGCAGGATTAGGTGCTGAAGTTCCGGCATTTATGAAATCATAATCTTTACCACAATCGTGTATAATGTCATCCAGTGCTATGGTTTCGTCTGCCAGATAGTTTGTCATACCTACCCCATGCTTATGCATTCTGTGGCTGAGCGATCCTTTTCGTATATCAAGGTCTATCAGTATCACTTTCTTCTTGGTATAAGCCAGACTGTCTGCAAGATTAAACGCTACAAATGATTTACCAGCACCGGAATTGAACGAAGTAAATGTAATAACCTGCAACGGTCTGTCCTTCTTGGCCATAAAAGACATGTTTGTTCGCAAAATCCTGAATGCCTCAGTCACTACATTATCACCATATCCATATGCATTGGCCGCACCTTTACGTGATGATTTATAGTTCTTGTCAAGAGGAATCTCGCCAAGGAAAGGCACACTCACAGCACCCAGTATATCCTTACGGCTATGAATACGCGTATCCATAAACATTATTACAAGGAATGATACGGTTGGTAAAGCCAATCCCAACAATATACCAAGTGCAAGAATCTTGTTTCTGTTTGGTGATATCGGATACTTTGTAGCCTCTGCACTGTCTATAACCCTGGCATTATTATCGGCCATAGCCTGCGATAACGCATTTTCCTCACGTTTGTTTAGCAGGAAGAGGTAAAGAGACTCCTTTATTTTCTGCTGACGCTCTATTGAAAGCATCTGTCTTTCTTTTGTAGGCATAGCAGACAAGCGTTCCTGTACCCTCATCTCACGGTTCTGTGCATCATTGCGCTTCACGTTGATACTTACTATCATATTATCGACCGCACGGATAATACTCTGTTTCATTGCGCGCAGCGATGAATTCAGTTCTTCCACCACAGGGTTCTTGTCACTACTGTCAGAAATCAGTCTGTCTCGTTTCAACTTGGCTGCATTATACATACCTATCTGATTTTCGATGTTCATATCGCTGATTCCGGTATTTGACGGTATCAGATCGGCTTCCTTTTTCGGATCAGTAAGATATTCCTTTATATATTGCGCCAATCGTAGCTGAGTTTCAAGTTCTAATGCTGAAGAATTATATTTCTGCGACTCTCCCATATACATACTTGCCGATGAAGAAATATCCAGTGTCTGATTTTCACGTTTGAATGATTCCAGATCGGACTCCACATCACCAAGTTCCTGACCGATAATTATAAGACGTTCATTAATGAAGTTAGCTGTATTAACAGCCACCTGATTCTTATCCCTTATCGTTTCCTCATTATATACGTTTACCAGCATATTCAGTATATCCTCTGCACGTTCCGAGGAATTGTCCTTAAGTGCAAGAGTAAGAATAGAAGATTCTTCTTCCTCCTGCTTTACCGCAATACTGTTTCTGTAAACGGATACAACTGCATCAAGAGGCATCTTACTGACTTTTACCGGCACACCAATCCATGATTCTGTCATATAATTGGTAGGAACTACCACAACTTTTCCTTCATTTAGCGAAATTGTATCATTCAGTTCCACAACCTGACGTTCACCATTTTCAGCCATCGAAAAATCTGTAATCTCCACCGAATCTTTATTCAGCAATGTTACTGTAAATGCCACATACTGTTCAGGCAACATATCAGCAAAACTGACTGCGACAGGCGATTTCGTATAAAGTTCCACATTTCTAAGGCCGTCCTTCATTTTATAACTAACATCGGCATGTGTCCTGCTTACTACTTCACGTATCAATCTTTTTGAGTTGAACTGAAGCATCTCGTTTGCCACATTCACTTTGTTTATGAAATTGTCAAAACGGTCAAGTCCCGTTGTCGTCGTCTTGCTTGAAGGATCCTTTATTATGACTGTAGCCGAACCAAAATAAACCAAAGGTGCGGTAGCATACTTATACCAAGCTATTCCCCCGAAAATCAGGACAGACATAATGAACCACTTCCACTTGGAAGCCAAGTACATAAGCAAATCCAACAGATTTATGTTCTGATCGTTTTTATTTGATTGAATATTATTCTGCATTTTTATATAAAAGATTATTTAATTACCCACAAAATAGAAGTTACCAGACTTGCAAGCGATATCAACATAGTTGTAATCTGCCATCCTCTGTCCTCAGCATCTTTCTTTCGGTATTTTGGTTCCACATACACTATATCATTCTGCTGCAAATAAAAACAAGGCGACTGGAATATGTCTGTACTTCTCAGGTCGTGTACAAACATCTGCTTTTCATTTCCCACTTCACGTATCACCTTTACCCTGTCAATCCTTGCCTTAGGTAAAAGATCTCCAGCATTGGCGATAGCTTCCAGTATAGTTATGCGGTCACCATTAACGGTAAATGTACCGTTCCTGCCCACTGCTCCTAGCACAGTATATTTAAAATTCAAGAACTCTACAGCCACCAACGGATCCTTAATATATTCCCCCTGCTTGATACGTGTCTCTATAAGTTTTTTCACCTCACTTATCTTCATTCCATCTACATGGAGTTTACCCAAGATAGGAAAATCAATATCACCGTTTGCATCTACGCGATATCCCTTCTCGTTTACTGTAGCCTCAGAAGGACTTACACTGCCATCCGCATTTACTCTGAAATTTCCTCCCTGAATATTAAAAGGAATGGCCAATTCAGGATTCTTACAACTAACAGATATACTGAGACGGTCATCACAATGAACTTCAGCCTCATATTTCATATCAATAGGGTACTTCTCGCCCATCTCCATATCATTCAGATATACAAAATCCTTACGCGAAGCACATGAAGCCAACAGCCATATTGACATCAAGCCCAAAAACAAAATTTTCTTATTCATTTATCATTAATTTTTTCTATTCCATTTCTACATACATTAGCCGCCTCCTCATCAGGCAGACATTCCATCACTCCTACCGTAACCAGTTCAGACACACGGGCCAAAGTTCTGTGCATATCATTTTGCAAAATTACACTTTTTCTTATAACTGAGCACCCGGAAAGCACATTAATAAAAGCCTGAAACTCGTCACAAGTTAAAAAGATATTAAATTTGGCCTGTTTTAACTTAACAATACCTCCTACCGGGGCTATAACGTCTTTGTAGCAAGGAGTTTTTCCACTCCACGGAGTTCCTGCTGCCATCACTATATCATTGCTTATCAGTATAGTAGGATTGTCATCATTCATAAGTTGACACCCTGGAAAAGACTTAATCCACAACCTCGAATGAGTACTCTTTCCTGTTCCGCTTTTTCCCATAAAAAGGTAAGCTTTTCCGTCAAGTATCACCGAAGAAGCATGAACAGAAATCCCTCCATGAGGAATGATAGCCTGCGAATATACCATACGCAACAATGAGCTCACCACATCACCGGAATAACTGTCTTCCTTCTTTATATAAGCATCAGTTCTCTTGAAACAGCTATCCGAAATTGCACAATGCTCCATTTCATCATTTCTGAAACTGATTCTTATGTAATATCCTCCGCTGAATGAGTACAGTCTTACTCTACCCATATCGTTCAGCGACTCATCCAAGAACTCAGTATCAGGCTTTTCTGAAAGATCTTCGTAATGTACATAAAACATGAACAATGGCTCCTTTTCCAGCGTTTTACTATATCGAAACGACCTGAAAGAAGGAAGCATCTTTTCAATATCTGTTCCTCGCGGTACTGTCACTCCGAATACAAATCCTGCCACCTTAAAAAAATATTCTTCCATAATCACAATTGTCCTTTAACCAGTCCGGCAAATGTCCAAAATCCTTCTGCCGGTGCATATCTCAGTGAAAAGCCTACATTATTACAGAACGCCCCCATAGTATTAAACTTTCTCATAATTTTAGATTTTCCTTCCGTTTTCCTATCATCTTTGTCCATACCGAAGTTTCCGCTTTCTAGTATAATATTTTTCAGAATCACAGCCGACTTTTCCCTTTCATCGAAAAGCATACATTTTTCATCCAATCCAAGGAAATCAGCCATAAAAGCATTAAGCAACCGTGTCCATTTGGTCAGCCCCAGTTTCTTACAATAATATCGCATATCCTCCCTGCTGTACGAACCATTCAGGCTATGACATGCCATAGCCATATCACACAGTTGTCTGACACCAATTCCCCAGCCAAGCGCATGCTTCAATATATGAGTATTAAGCAGCAACAAATTTACTAATGGCGATGCTACATATATCTCATTTTTACAGCCATTCAGACAGATTTTCTTATATCCTGATGAATTTTCTATCTCCTTAATATACCTTCTTTTAAAAGGATTGGCTATATCAATCAGGAATGGATGTATCTCAACATCTGTATTACGAAATCGGAAATTATAACTTCCGTCAGGCATTTCAGACACTTTACCACCATGCATACGCACAATATTTACAGCTTTCTGCATCTCACCTCTACGCGGAAAATACAAGTCTATATCTCCGGATTCTCTTGATAAAGGATTTTTATAAAACGAAGCTACCCCCTGACCTTTCTGTAATACAGGCTCCGCTCCATTCCGAACAAAGACACCATAAAGCCCATCCAAACATCTGTTCATTCCTGCGTTCAGTTTTTCAATAGCATCAACGGCAGATACCCACTTCAACAAAAGATCCTGCGGAGGGAAAAAATCTTCAGGCAAAAGGCATACTCCCTGATATACGAGTGCTGTGACAGTCTGTTTTCTTGACATGACGAACAAATTCTCCCATTTATCCCGTGAAAGCGGAAATACCGAGAAACAGTCCGGCTCCTTTTCCCAAAGACCGGCCCTCAACAGAATGAAGAATGCCTCCACCACACTATCCGTCTTTTGTACGGTCATAATCTTATTATTCTATTAATCCGAATTTTCTCCACTCATCAATCTGCTTCTCCACATCCTTTAAGGCAACATCAATATCTACATCATATTCACCGCACAACCATTCGGCAATTTCCTGTATAGAACATTCACGTTCACCAATCTTCTTCCATATCATGGCTGCAGATTCATTCATGCAATACACGTCGGACATGTCTGTCCTTCCATCGCGTGTGTCAACTATAAGATACTGCTTTCCAACCTTTCTCAATACCAAATCCTCTTTCTGTCTCATCATTGATTTTTCTTAATAATTAGAATTTTTTTCCCGACACTATGGAATAAACCGTCAGGAATATAATTTTCGTATCAAGCCACAGCGTATGTTTCTCCATATACGCCAAATCCATATTAAGTCTTCTCAACATTTTCTCCATCGTATCCGTATAGCCGTTATACAATGTTGCCGGAGAGAATAATCCCGGACGCAAACAATACAGCAGCTCATAATCCGGATTCACAGAAATTATTTTATCCACAAAAAACTTTCTCTCAGGACGCGGTCCTACGAAACTCATCTCACCTTTCAGTACATTCCATAACTGAGGTAGCTCATCCAGATGATGTTCACGCAGGAATTTCCCTATCTTTGTCAGTCTTTTGTCTTCTTTTTGACATAGAGCAGGTTTACCGTCAGCTTCAGCTGTTATTGTCATAGATCTGAATTTATAAAGCATAAAAGCTTTACCTTTATACCCGATACGTTCCTGCTTGAAAATAACCGGTCCACCATCTTCCCTTTTTATGCAAAAATAAATCATCGCCATAAATGGAGAGAATACAATAAGACCTATCAGGCTCGCAACAAAATCAAAGCCTCTTTTCAAGACTCGTCCATAAAAAGACAATGCATCCTTCCTTCCCTGTTTTCTGCTCCTAACCATTTCAGCAGAATTAGAACAGCTTAAAACCTTAACATTTGTTTCATTCATATCCATATATCTTTAAACATTTTTCTATCATTCTCTCTTTAGTAAAGAATTCCCTGAATCTTTTACCTGCATTTTCAGAATATCCGGCATAAACGTTATCATCCGATGTTATTTTCATTATCGCCTCTGCCAGTCCTCTGGCATCCTCCGGCATCACGTTTATTCCCGATTTTCCATCCGCATTAACCCAAGCTACTCCAGACTGAGGAATCTTTGTAGCAACAACCGGTTTTCCACATGACATCGCCTCTATCTGAACAATACCGAATGCTTCCGTTTTCTGTACACTACTCATACAGAAAACACTACAAGCCCCGTAATACCCCGGCAAATCCTCATCTGAAACTCGTCCAAGCAATTCAACTTTTCCGGAAAGTCCTTCACTTTTTATCTGCTCCTGCAATTCTTCTCTCAGCGCTCCTGTCCCACCAATCAGTACCACATATTCATCTTTCAGGAATTTGGCTGCTTCAACCAGATAGCGGAATCCCTTGTAATGTACCAATCTTCCCAATGAAAACACTATCTTCTTCCCCTTGTATCTGTTCCTTATCAATTCTTCCTTTCCATAATCACGAGCTACAGGTTCCACACCTATAGGCAGACATACTGTTTTACCCTGAACATCTTTCAAATAAGGCGATTCCTTGAGATACACAGGAGTAGTTCCTACTATGCGGTCGGCACGTTTTAACAGCCAGTTCTGCAAAGGTTTATACAGTTTCAGCAACATCTTTTGTTTCTGTATGTCACTGTGCCAATGCAATATAACCCTTCCTTTATATCCCGAGCAAAACAAAGCCAAACATGCCATGGGGTCAGGATGATGCACATGTATTATATCATAATTCCTGCAAACCCTCCATAACCTCCATATCATTGCAGGTGAAATCATTGTAGCAGCCTTTTTTGTCCATGTAGGCGTGCATATAAGATTTGCAAATTCATTTATTTTTACTGTTATTCCATTCATGTCCGTCGCGGCGCATAGCATATCGCAGTACACCCCTTTTTCCGATATACCGGTCATAAGGTCGTACATAACCTTCTCAACACCTCCGCCAATCGGATAGAATTTTCCCAGTTGAAGTATCTTCATTCTTATCTATTTTTTGCTTAATGTCAGTTCATCATACAGACGTATATAATCCATATACCTGTCTTCCTTCCTAAAATTTTTCTCTGCAAACTCACGACAAGCTTTAGTATAGCTATCCTTTCCGCGTTCCTTTATTCCCCTTGCTGCTTCAAGCATTGCATCCACATCACCGCGTTCTACTATTCTTCCGGTTTCCTCTGTTATCGCCTCTATACTTCCTCCCGTACGGTATGTAACCACCGGTGTACCGCAAGCTATCGACTCAAGATTTACCGTAGGATAGTTGTCCTGCCATGTAGGATTCATGAAAGCATCAGCAGCCGAATACAGTTCAGCCAACTGCCTTACATTCTCCGTACGCGATATACCTACAATACCGTCAGGCAACGATTTCTTCTCTTTCTCTTTCAGACCTACCAGCACTATAACCTCATCATCCCTTAACATTCCCGCCATCTTTTTAAAATCATCAAGTCCCTTTTCACGGCTCCATATACTCGCCACTCCCAGGAATATATTTTTGCCTTGAAGATTATATTTCATACGTACATCAGCATCATCATATACATTGAATACATCTGTATTTATTCCATTATGTATAACCTTGAAACGATAATCTTTCAGAAACGATTTTCTCATCTCACCCTCTATCCATTCCGATACTGGTACAAATATCATCTTATCATACGGAACAGATGTAAACGCCGCTTTCTTATCCTCATAATTTCTTTTAGAACGATCCATAAAGAAACTGGTCGGAAATTCCTTTTTCTGGGGACAATCATGACACCCAGTCTGCCATTTGTCACACCCCACATACGAATAATAATAACAGTGTCCCGTATAAAGCCAGCAGTCATGCACAGTCCATACAACCGGAATACCGCATTTGGAAAGATATTCAAATAAAATCTTGTAATTAAGGAAATACCCATGTATGTTATGAATATGGATAATGTCCGGTCTCAGTTCCTCTATTCTTTCTACAAATTCCCTTGTTGCCGTATCAGAGGCCAGACCATGTCTGTCCATTATCCTTGTCTCAATGCCATGCCACGCAGTACTCATAAAACTACCCACAGGTATAAGCCTTGAGCTGCATGGCTTTATTCCATCCCTTTCCATGCTGTAGGCCACATAACTTTCCCATCCGTTCTGAATGGCAAGTTCACCTATCTCCTGCATTATACGCCCTGTGGAAGTATTGATTCTTATCACTGGATTTATCTGTAAAAGTTTCCTCATTTCGCTGTCAGATTATTGAAAAGACCTATCCATTTGTCCATGACAGCCTTTTCAGAATAAGTATCCACAATTTTTCTCGCATTCTGCGACATCCTTTTCCTGCATTCATCATCCCCCATAAGTCTCATCATACCTTCGGCCAAAGCCTTTATATCACCGTTACGTATTATCAATCCGTTCTCTCCATCACCGATAATATCCTTCGGCCCACATTTAAAGTCGAAAGCCACCACCGGCAATCCGCAAGCCATCGCCTCAATCATCACCATCGGGAACCCTTCATAGTTTGAACTCATCACCAGCATTGAACTTTCAGAATATTCCCTGCCTATACTCTTTGTCGGATTATTAATAAACGCACTGTTGGTGAGCCCTTTTTCATCTATCATCCCTTGCAACATCTCTTTCCATTCTCCCTGACCGAATATGTCAAGTCTCCAGTCATTGTATTTACCGGACTTACATACAATTTCCCAGGCCTGTATCAGACGGTCAAACCCTTTCTGATAGTCAAGTCGCCCTACAGCTATTACACGTTTATTTGATACATCGGAATACCTGTCAGCCACAAACATTGCCGCATTTGGAATTACCTCTATGTTCGGCAATTTTCCCCAATATCCCCTATCCTCGTTTGTCAGCACCACAAATTTATCGAACCGCTTTACTATCCTTTCATCCTGCCATGTTCGCCATCTGTCTATAGCTCCCAGCAGTCCTTTTCTTCCATATTGTAAGCGGAAGAACTTGCAGTAATGTATTTCCAGTACCTTTTTACTGCCATCCTTTATATCAGGTATAAACGAAGATTCCGACGGATAAAGAGAAACTACTATATCAGCCTTTTCTTTTATAAGCAGTTCTTCAAGAAGTTTTCTGTGTCTCCTTCTCTTTTTCAGATATCCGCATATTTTACCGAAAGCCCCTTTTACATTATCTTCCGAATAGTTAATGCCGAGATCAATCATCCTGACACTTTCAGGAAAAGGATAGAACGTAGGTCTGTCGTGCTGATCTGTTGTAACGACTGTAACATCCAAATGCATCTGTTCTAAAAGGTATTTCACTTTATTATATAGAACACGCTCCATTCCTCCAGGATTACATGTAGAATGAGTGCAATAGATTATTTTCATTATTCAGCCTTTTCTAATAGAATTCTGTTATTATATTCATCATTTTCTTCCTTACTAATACATAGGAATAAAGCGAAAACAAGAAATATATCTGTAGCGACTTTGAACCAAACAACAAAATTCACTGCCAATATCAATAAAAACATTATCCTCAATGATGACAGATTTTTAATACAAACTTTCGCTGCATAACAGAAATAAGTCATAAAAAGAATAAGACCAACTAGTCCAAAATAAAAAATAAAACGTAGGTAACCTATATCAGTACCCATATAATATGCAGTACCCATTTTACCAGTATAATAAGGATCACTTTTCAAAGGATTATCAAAATATCCATCACCAATAATCCACGTCTTCAGCGATTCAGGGAAAACAACCATATTCTGCAACATATCATTAGAATGTACATTCCATTCACCTTTTTCCACAAGACTGAAGAAACCTTCAAAAGCAAAACGAAGGTTCTTATATATCACATCATTGTATCTGTAAAAATAAACAATCAGCGGGATACTTAATGCTATCACGATAATCATCCACCTCCAAAACCTAGTTTTGGACTTGCTTATTTCTTTCTTGTCCATATTAAAAACGACAAAAAGGAGATAGATCAATGATAATACAACTCCCACGGTAGTGGTACGTGATATCATATTTCCTATAGTAGCAATAATCATAAAAGACAAGCCATAAAATATAAGCCATTCCTTTTTTAACACCTTACCATAAGCAATACCGATACATACTATCATACATAAAACAGCCGAAAACCTTGTTCCAGCAATATCCAAACTTGCCCCTATACCATACATTCTATCATGTTCCTCATAATAAGCGCCTCCAGAATACACGCTATCAACCAATGACTTGACCATAGAATTCATCTCAACTCCCAAAGCAATAATACACTGCAATGCACATACCGCAATCAGATAATTAGCTACTAATACAGCTGAAGCCTTTCCATGAACCAATTTTATAAGTTCAATAACAAAATAAGCTCCTCCTAACCAGACCAACATAGACACCAAGTATGTAGCGTATGTTGTGTCATTGGTATCATTATACCACATAGAAAGAAATCCACTCAGTGAAACCAAACCGGCAAACAATGACAGAAACAAGTAATCCTTTTCAAGATATTTTTTCCTTTGTGCTAACTGAACCATAAAAACGACTAACCCGAATCCAGCCATTATCATTTTGGAGTTTACTCCAGTAACAATATCTATAGGAAAGAAATATAGACTTGTCATTATTATGGTAAATATAATAGAACAAAACTGTATCATGACTATTTATTATCTTCCTAATCTTAATATTTTAATATATGTATTTTTATTTTTCTCCCATCTTATAAGATCTTTAATGATAAATCTCAATTTGTCTCTATACCATCTAATATCTTTATGAGCAGCACTTATTTTCAAATTTTCTCTTAAGGCATAAAAATACAAATTTTTAGATAACGAATCTGTCATATCATCTTTTGCGAAAAAGATAGGAATGTGCTTAAAAACCTGTTCACCCTTATCAAAGTATAAGTTATAAAAGAAATCATAGTCACCTGCAATTTTATATTTCAAGCTAAAAGGTCTTTCTTTATGAATTGCCGTACGTATTAAGCAGCTTTGATGGCAAAAAACCATTTTATACGTAATATCCTTTAATCCATTGCATACAAATTTCTCTTCATAATCTCCACAGTCATATATAGCATCACAATAAATAACACAGATATCATCTTCAATCGGTTCAGACAATACATCCATAAGCACATTTTCTGAAACAAAACAGTCACCTGAATTCATAAAATTAATCCATTCTCCAGTAGCTTTCCTTATACCTTTATTCATGGCATCATAAATTCCTCTGTCTTTCTCACTACACCAATATGATATTCTTGAAGAATATTTCTCAATTATTTCCTTGGTGCCGTCTGTACTACCACCATCAATAACAATATACTCTATGTTAGGATATGTCTGTGAAAGTACACTCTGTATAGTCTTTTCAATAAACTGTACACTATTATAACATATAGTTACAACAGATACTTTCGGATTATTTATGTTATTATTATCCATCTTTCACTTATATATTACCCCGTAAACAAATTTAATCACTATATAATAATACAATTGCAATAACCAATACTGACGTTTGCAAGCCAACAATTGCAGTAATCTTGTACGCAAAGATATGTCTTTATTATACATAATACTATCATTTGCTTCCGGAAACCATTTCATCCATTTCTCATAATCCGCAGCAGAAGATGAGATCAACAGCGGTAACTTGATATTCAGTTTCAGAAATTTAATCTCTTTATCAAACCTGTTACCATAATTAGCTTTCACATATCTCTCCACTTCGTGAACATTTGCAGTAATCTGATCCATATATCCCTTGGACCAGTTTCTCGTCAACGAATCAGAATTTGTCTGTATATAATGATATAGAGGAATGTTCAGTATGGAAACCTTATTTGCATACAACGCAAGTTTCAACATCACCATCATATCCTCCCCCATATTCATCTTCTCTGTAAAACGGATGTTACTATCTTCATATAAAAACCTTTTTACCATGAAAAGCCACAGATTCCATCGTGCCACACCTCTCGCCATTTTTATGAAAAGTTCCTCACCGCAACTGACTTTTGGCTGAACCATATAACGTTCGTTCTTATTAAATGAAAGAAACCATTCACATCCTATAATATCAGCTTCTGTTTCATCAGCCTCCTTATATAATAATTCCAATGTATTATCTTCAATATAATCGTCTGCATCAAGATAATATATATACTCTCCTGTAGCATTATCAAGCCCTGTATTCCTAGCGGCAGCAACTCCTCTGTTATATTCATGATGAATACACTTTATCTTCAAATCAGCGACCTCACGTTTCTCCATAAAGAGACGGATACAAGCTTCAGAACCATCATTACTGCAATCATCAACAAACAATATTTCAAGATTTCTGTAAGTCTGTCTGACAATAGAATCAAAACATCTGTTCAAACAGTCAGCTGCGTTATATACAGGTATTATAACAGAAATCAATCCTTTATACTTATTATCCATAAATTAAAGATTACCAAACAGAACCTTCTATCTTTTTCCCTCTCCATCCATATAAGACATTATAGAAAAATCTTTTATATAATCGTCCTATAGCAACAGGCATACAATAATGCAAATCCCTTAATAAATAAGGAAAACTTAAAATACCCTTTCTAAATACTTTGAATGGAGATATATAACTTAAAGAATAAAAATCCTTGTAATATTTATTATATAAACCAATTTCTTTCTTCTGTAGCAATGAATACATTATTCCGCATTTCTTTCCTTCAATGATAGTGTATTCATTCTTTCCTAAAGTCCTGTCATCTTTTTTTACAAAATCAATAATCCTTTCAAAAGCCTTCAAATACACTGTGATATCCTTTTCTATAGACATACTCGTCATTATAGAAGAACTCCTGACCAGATAATTATAAGTCTTTTTATTTACAACATACATTGAATCAGCCTTACAAGCCAGCTTAAAACTCCATATCACATCTTCATGCAGATAACCTTCCTCAAAAAACAAGTTATTGTTTATCAGAAACTCCCTCCGACACAACTTATTCCAAGCCATAACGTACCACAAGCCATTAGTATATGCATCAAGAATTGAAGCATTTCCAATAAGCTCACACTCCGGCAATTTTAAATCTGAAGATACGCTATCAACGCCAACAAATTTATAATCGGCAAGAATAACATCATAAACCTTTTCTTTTAAGGTTTCTACAAGAACACTTAAACAATCATCACTAATACTGTCATCACTATCCAGGAAATAGACATATTCTCCCTTGGCATTCACCAACCCTGTATTCCTGGCTGCAGACAATCCTCTGTTTCTTTCATGAGAAAGGATATTGACATAAGAGAAAACATTCTTTTCCAGATATTCCAGAACAATACCCATACTGTCATCCGTACCGCAATCATCCACCAGTATCACTTCAAAGTTCTTATATGTCTGTCTGAATACAGAATCCAGACATTTTGCGATATATTGCCTTACATTATATATAGGGATAATTATTGAAATAAAAGGCTTATACATTTTTATTGCTTTTTTGTTTCAACGTTTCTGTTATTCTGTTCACTACACCCATATATTCAGACGAGAACTTTCTGGCAAACAAACGGTCTGAACTCATAAGTTCATCATAATCTTCATCTCTCCACACATACGGTCTTCCTCTACCCCAGTCTATTTTTCTCATATGTCCCTTATAATCAGCAGACAAATCGTATAAATTATTCCTAAAATGAGAATTCCAACAAACAGTTTGCATCACTACCTCATCAGGACAAAACGTATGAGTATATGTTTTTCTTATTTCCTCTTTATTTTCCAATAAATATTTAACAAAATCTGCTGTAATACTTACCCACTGAGAACCTTTCTTAAATTCTATGTTTCTGTTCCTTTTAAAACCTACCATGATTTGAACACGAACAAATATAGCCCTAACAAATCTGGTAATAAATGAAAAATTACTTGAATTCTTAAAATCAAAAGGAAATAAATGCCATAATCTCATCTTCCTGTCCATTTCTCCTGATACATCCGCAAGACAATAGTCTATAAACTCCTTACCTATGTTTTTATTGAAAAATTCATGAATATAATCCTGGGTTTTAAGAGGCATATCTACCCCGGAAAGAAAATGATAATAATCATATTTTCCTTTAATAAATGCCTCATGCATCAGTTCATGCTCCACCTCTACAAGACTAAAATCTGCCCAGTGTACATTAATACGTTTATCTATAATATATAGGTTTGAATGTTCTGTATGCAGACTTGGAATATCTTTCAACTTTGAATCATAATGGATGTAGATATCATTACGTTCATCATCCAATAATGATACAAGATTCTTCAATAATTCAGGCTCATTATGAACTATAATCAGATATGCGTGTTTCATTGTGAAATGTGTAAATTATAGGTTACGGCGTATTAAAGCCATGACTTTCAAAATATAAAATACAATAAAAGACGGTAGCTTTAATGCCATACGTATCTTTAAAGGTAACGTTTCAATAACACTTGAATTATTCCTAGCTGCAAACCTATACCTTAATAACTTCTCTTTACAATTTGAGTTTTTTTTCAGGAAAGAATCAAACAACGATCGAAATAATATTTTTAAATAAAATCTATATGTTTCAATTATCGGATGAAGCTTATTTATCTTATCTATTATTGTGAACACAATATAATTAGGCTCAAAGTTATCTGCATTTGTATATTTTATATTAAAATCTGGTATCTCATAATAATACCCTGATTCCTTTGTAAATATTATACTTTCAATATATTGTAAATACATGTAATTAAATACTTCATCCTCTAAAAATGAAAAACATTCACTAAACCGAATATTATATTTATTTATTATTGAACACAAATACAATTTGTTCCACACATAGCCTATGATATCCTTGTCGTAGAATTTCTCAATAAAATCAGCTGTACAACCTACAAAATAACTAATATTACTACCAAAATTATTATAATTTTGTACTACCAATTCAATATCATTTCTACAATTTCTTAAATATATATCAAGCCATTTAGGACTGACATAATCATCAGAATCACAAAAAGTCACCCATTTACCTTTAACATTACCCAATCCTAAGTTTCTTGCTGAACTTACCCCTCCATTTTGTTTATGAAATACTTTTACACGATTATCAATCTTAGCATAATTATCACTAATCTCACTGGAAGAATCAGAACTACCATCATCAACAATTATCAACTCAAAGTCAGAAAAAGTTTGTGATAAAATACTATCAATACAACGATTAAGAGTTTTCTCTGAATTATATACCGGAACTATAACAGATATAAGGCACATATTAAAATTATATTAAGTCATATACTCGCTTCATAGTTTCCTGTACATTAAATGTTTTAGAAAAAGCTACAGCATTTGCAGAACATTCCTCTCTAAAAGACTTATTATCTATCATCTGTTTAAGGCCATTGTATATATTGTCAATGTCCTCATTAACTATTATTCCTCCTCTTGACTTTCTAATAAGTTCAGTAGGACCAGATGTACATGTTGACACAACTGGCTTACCTAAACACAAAGCCTCACAAACAACTAATGAGAATCCCTCAGATTCAGAACATAAAAATAATATATCTGCTTGGTTGATATAAGAATACGGTTGTTTAACAAAGCCCAACAACAAAAAGCTATCATGAAGACCTAACCTGGAAATCTCATATTCTAATTCTTTTTTAAGTTCACCGTCACCCAATACCCAAAATTCTAAATCATACCCATTCTTTTTTAGTTTATAGGCAACTTCTAAAGCCCGATCATATCTTTTTTGCTGATTTAACCGTCCTACCATACAAATGGTAAACTTCTTCTTCTCTATAAATTTATATTGTGATAATCTTACAATCTCATCACGATCAATTAAATTGTAAATTACTTTAAATTTATTTTCATTAATCTCAAATAACTCTTTAAATCTATCCTTAGTATCTTGAGATACAAAAACGATATTATCCATTTTTTTATAACAATTCAACTCTTCCTTTTCATTTGTAAAAAAATCAAGTGACCAATGCTTTTTTTTCAAATCAATATGGACCCAAGAAATATTCTTGCTAGCTTTATGGTAAATATAAGAATGCATCTTTACTGACATTCCTTCCATAAATGAAATTATGGTATCAAAATACATTCCCCTTAAATACCATAACAAAGGTAATTTGCATAAAAAGAAATAAGCAAATTCCTTACATCCAAACATTGAAAGATAGCGGTATAGTCTCTCTATCCACAAGTTTTTCTTATGTAAAGATATAAACCTTACTTGTTGCGGAATATCATCAATATAAGGACCATCCTTAGTTTCCAATAATAATGTAACATCATATTTTGAATAGTCAAAATTCTTCAGGATATCTATTAAGACTTTCTCTGCACCACCGTTAAGCATGGCAGGCATAAGAAAAATAATATGTTTCATATATTTCATTATAAAGCAAAATAACAGACTATAATTTTCTTCCAGTTACAAAACCAAGAACAGACGGCATAAACCTTTTCATCAGTTTATACACTAATAACAAAGAAACTACCGTAACAAACACACTTAGTATATATACAAAAACATAACCATATTCACCACTAGGATGTAAAATCATATACATGAATTTTGTCGCTCTTTGAGTTATAAGGACATGGCTAATATATATGAAAAAACAAGCGGAAGATAAAAATGTACTATGTTTAACACCATGCTCTAACAGCCATCTAGATATATTATAAGCAAAAAATAAAAATCCTAAAATACTGATAGTCTTCAATCCAAAAGTAAATTCATTATATCCATTCCTTACAGCATAAAAATATAATATTGATGAAACTGGATAGACCAACACAGAAATAACTTTAAGTGATTTTATTTTGAATATAATATCTCTTTTATTAATACTAAGATATGCTCCAAATGAAAAAAACAGAAAAGCTTCTGAGAAACCATAAGAGCCAAAACGCAATTCAGGAAATATCCAAATCAAAGCCAATAATAGTATAAAATAAAATTTAGTACGACGCAGCAGATAATACAAAACTGGAGAAAACAAGACAACGATCATCAAATCACGAACAAACCATAATGGTGTATTTATGGGATCACGCCCTGGATATGTTATAAGTTCAATACTGTTGACAACTGGGACAAACAAACGCCCATTATAAGTCCAAAAGCAAGATAAAATGTTTTCAAATGTAAGATTTAGTTTTGTTCCATATGTTGCAAATTCATTCACATTATTAAAGCATTTCAATAAACCTACAATTATTTCCATTAAGTTCCATATTAAATATGGAATCAACAATGTTTTTACACGGTTCCTGAGTTTTTTTACATATATCTTATTTGTAAAATTTTCTATACCATAAAAGAAGACATATCCGGAAATAAAGAAAAAGACCGGTACACTTACTCCTCTGACAAATGATTCAATAAACAACATCATATCTTCAAACAAACTTATCTCGTCCGGATTATATGTATTCCCTCCAACAATAACCTTATTACTATTAAACACATGAACAGTTACCACAAATATAGCAAGTGGAAATCTCATAAAGTCAAGACATTTTGACTGTATATTTCTTTCTGCCATTTTATTTCCTTTTTACTATCACATTTAATTTATTATAATCAGTACTTTTCAAATATGATAAAGCATCTTTAATTCCTCCTATAAATGCCCTAAAAGGTTCTTTATTTCCCATTATAGCATTTAATGAATATTTAAAAGTCTGTATCCCATAAGCATAACATATTGCAAAAACAGAAAATATTTTCTTAATTATATTTTTTTCCGGCATATATATAAAACGGCACCAAAAAACAAGTTTATTTCTATATTCCGAATAAATAACTTTACATGTTCTGTCTTCATTGTTGGTTGATGTGCCTGCATCCAAATGTATTATTCCTGAGTCGTAGGATGTAAGAATTTTTAGACCATTCAAATACATTTTATAAAACATTACTTGGTCATCAGGAAAAGCGTACGGAGTTTCATCCAACCATAGTTCATCTTCATATTTTATATTTAAGAAGTCTTCTTTTCTGCATAAGAAGCATGGTCCTGCATTTGTCTGAGATTTATAAACAGTTTTTGTCGGATTATTTACGTACGAAAATCCAGCTGTGGGTAGTACTTTATATCCCCATCTGTTTCCAAATATTCTACATACTTCGCGTCCTAATATTGATAATCTAAGTTTCGAGGCAAATGGTTTAATATGATTGTCAAACAGATTTGGAGCTATTACATCACCTTTAAATTCTTCAAGTTCACTAAATAGCTTTTCTACACCATTAGAAGGCAAATAAACATCATCATCAAGAAACAGAATATACTCAGTCTGCACTTCGTCATATTGTAATGCACGCTGGGCAACCATTCCTTTCTTCACGTAAACATAGCGCTCTACTCCAACAGTCTCTGATGGCAAAGGATATCCTTCAGCTATATATATAATAATTAAGGAAGGCTTTACTGTCTGGCTAATAATGGAATCCAATGTTCTCTGGTAGTATTCTCCACTTTTCCCCAATGTTCTTATAACAACCGAATATTCATTCATAGATTTGAAGAAAAAATATAAGTAAGGAACTATTCTTTAACGTCTTAATATATAAAACAATAAGCTTTTAAATTTATAATTAAATTATCTAATAAAAATACGTTTAAGTTTCAAAAAACAATATGGCATGAACCATAGTTTATATTTCAAACAAAAAAAAATAAAATTATCTTTTCCATTCTTTACGTAAGGCATACGATTTTTGTAAAAAAATGCATTACGACTCCATTTTTTTAGAATATTTTTCTTATTGAAATATTTTATTGATTCACACCCATATAGGCCTTTTATATAAAACAATAAATCTTTTAAATATTTATCAAAAAGAGTTTTGTTTAAATCATTGTTTGCAAAATCAAGAATAGCTGCTTGCCAATTTTCTATCTCAAAAATTCTATTTTCTGTAAAAGTATGACAAAGAGACCTTGTGTTCAAATTATTATGAAGATAAAATGTCTCAGTTATAAAAGATATACGATGACATTGCTTCAAATAGGACAAACTGAAAATCAGATCTTCTCCAAATGATATATTCTCTGGATAAAGATTTTTAATCAAACTTTTCTTATATAATTTATTGACAGACGAACTTAAAAGTTCTGTTGACAGCCAATAACCAAAATCTTTTTTTAAAGCATTAATTGAATCATAGTCTTTATTTTGAACTGCTGTCCATATATTTCCACTACTCTGTTTAAAACCAAATATTATGCAGTCTGCATCTTTATTTTCAGTCAAAACTAAAAGTTTTTCACAGGTTTCCGACTCCAAAGCATCATCACTGTCCAGCATTAAAATGTAATCTCCAGTTGAACACCTTATTCCCTCATTCCTTGCAGATGAAACACCACCATTTTTCTTATGAATGACTTTAATATGTTTGCTTTTCTTTGCCCATTCATCACATATTAATCCGGAATCATCAGTCGAGCCATCATCCACAAGAATTATCTCTATGTTTTGATATGTTTGGCAAAGCAAACTTAAAATGCAATCGTCTAAAAATTCCTGTGCATTAAATATAGGGACAATAATAGAAATTACAGTATTCATTATACTTATTTACATCAAATTAAAGTTAAAGAAAACACTCTCATCAAATATTAATATTAGAAATAATATAATAAATCATAACTAAATATATGTAATTGATATCTCTTATTTTAAATATTTTGAAAGGTCATATTTACCCAATAAAAATACAATATGATGTTTCATCTTGTATAAACTCCATATAAAATTGTTTTGTTGCTAAACCAATATTTTGAATTGATTTTAAAATCATCACTAAATAGCCATCTATAAAATTCATATTGACTACGTTCTAATTCTATTGAATTAATATTTAATTGCTTATAAAAATGAAATATCTGAGATAAAATATAAATAGCATCATCTAAATTTAATTTATATTTATTCTAGGAAAAATATGATTCATGTCAGACATAACAATAATAATTCAAATTTAATATTGGAAACTTACTAAAATTCTCGCATAACCAATCATCATAATATATAAATGTTACCCATTCTTATTTACTATCATCCAATCCCAGATTTAGTACAGAACTCTCCCCTCCATTCTCTTTATGCAAAACGTGAACACGAGAGTCTTTCGCAGCATATTCATCAAATATATCTTATGATCTATCTGTACTCCAACATTAATAAGTAGCAATTCAAAATCAGTAAATGTTTGCTGTAAAATACTGTCAATTCGTCTATTAAGAGTCTTCTCAGCGTTATATACTGGGAGAATAACACTTATCATAATAATAGTAATCTATTCAGTTTTTTTGAAGTTTCTGTTTATAAATGTACTTCAGAGATTATTACCTAATCCCCAAACTTTGTTTCAACCAGTTAAGACTTTTATTTTTTTCTATTTCCATATAATTAAATGCATCAGTAAAATCTATTTGTAAAGGAGCAGAAAGATAGTCATTAGGTAATGAGAAGTTTCTGTTTTGTAGATGTGTTATTTTCAGAAGATTTGAAATACGATTATCTTTCATGCCGTTAAGAACAAAAAAACTTTTCTTGAAAAGAATAGAAAAAACAACAGCATGAAAAGAATCACAACAAATAATCGAAGCATTCCTACATAAGTTTAAAAATTCTTTAGGACCTACAGACGCGTAAATTTTAAATTTTCTGCCCCAATCCAACATCTCTTCTTTTGTTCTCAACCCCTGTGATAATACTACTTTTTTATGATACTTTTGTCCTAATCTCCAAGCCATTTCATATACCTTGTTATTGAAATTGGGAGAATATATCAATACATATTCATCTTTTATTAATGGTTTATTATCAATAAGTTTGTTATATTCATCAATATTCAATAACGTAAGCATTCAGTAAACCCCGTCAGAACTCAGTCTTGATTCTTTATATTTTTGTACCCATAACCAATATTGTACAAAAATGAAGAATATG
>NZ_JAOQJJ010000013.1:0-91434 GCF_025567135.1 Bacteroides cellulolyticus | reverse complement strand
TCATATTCTTCATTTTTGTACAATATTGGTTATGGGTACAAAAATATAAAGAATCAAGACTGAGTTCTGACGGGGTTTACTGAATGCTTACTGTTAACCAAACAATTAAAACAGTTTTTGGAAATATGGAATGTCAGAATGCAGTCCAACATTATGGTCTTTGTTCACTCTGACGAGTTTGTACCTTGGCATACTCCAACTATATACTTTCAGAAATCATCAGAAAATTCAGAAATAATAGAACATAATTATGATCGGTCACTTATATATGACAGAACCAATCGGTTAGTATATAGTGAGTTTGCATATAGGAACATTCTACCTTTAGATTTTGAATTGTCATCTTTTGATAATATTTCAGACCCTATTGCAAAATTATTTGCTATAGCATATTTTTATTATACACTTTCAAGCATATTTGATTTCAGTTCTTTTGCCGATAATCATATCAAATACAAAATCAATGGATTCAAAACTCGTGAATTCACGGTGCCTATCAATCTTGTCGATTTACAAATAAATATTCCCAATGTCAAGATATTAAGTGAAATCTATAATTGGATTTATTTAGAGGGTAATACCTATGACAAAATGGTTATAGCACGAAATATTATTTCTATCAATCTTATTGATGGAGAATCGATTAACTTTACAAACTCTACATTTAGTGCTATTCAATCCAATTTTAGATATTACTCAAAAGAAAATGTAAAAAATTTTATAACTCTACGAAATGAGATTTCAAAAATCCTACTTGATCAAGAGAATAAAATAGCTTCTTTCGTATCTGATTTCGCATCTGATTTCAAGAAAAGTATTCTTCCTTCTATTACTTTCTTTATATCAGTCATAGCTATACGGGCTATATCACATCAAGAAATATTTGACGGATTTTCACCCAATATTATGAAAATCTCGATTCTATTAGTTGTTCTTTCATTTATCAATTTACTATATTCATTGTTTTTTGAGCTAAATAGAAAGTTACACTATTCACAACAACAAATAAAGGATATAAAAGAAAGATATAGCAAACTTTTAACCGAAGAAGAAATTGCAGATATATTTCATGAAGGAGATAACTGCAAAAAAAGAAATTGTTTTATTTTTGCTCGTAAGCAACGTTGTTATAGTGTTTGTATGTGGGGGGCATGTATCCTCTTAATGTCAGCTTTTCTTTATTGGATAGGCTTAGATCAAGATTTAAAAAAAGTAGAAAAAAATGAGCACAATATTGAATATGTAGATTCTGTCAAGCGCGTATCACCAATTATTGATAATGCACCAGTTAATAATACTACTTGCGATACATTAAAGATAGATACAAATTCTTTAAAAAAATGATTCCTATAAGGAATTATATTGTATTTTTGTATTTGGAACCTCCACGCAACCTTGTGCAAAATATTGCAAGAATCCGGTGGAGCAATAGCGGGAGATTACTTCTTTAGCTAAAAGTTACATCAAAGATATTCAGCCACTTATCGTTAGATTACGATTTCTGGTGGCACCACTTTGAAGAAAAGCAAAAGATAGTAAAATCCTGATTTCCAAGCAAAATCAGGATTTTTTGTTTTCCCCAGACAGGCAAAAAATATTATTCGATCCTATAATACTCATCATAAAAGCAGAAAAAAAGCTGTATGCATCGGTTCATCAAAACCGGCATACAGCCTTCCGCCTCTCTTTTTATATGTTGTTTATATTATTCAGAAATCAATCTGACAGAACGGAATTTTGGTGTAACATCAGATTTGCCACACATAATCTTTACATCCCATTCCGAATTTTTAAGCAGCTCTTTAGGCAATTTCAAGACATGAATTGAGTCTCTGCCGTTTATTTCACCTATCTTCACGCCATTTACATGGATTTCGGCACTTCTTGCTTCGTCAGGGAAAGAGTTTATCATAACCGCATTCACAGGTTTGCCATTGGATTTCATTTTGTAGGAGAACCATCCCTTGGTTTCACGCCATGGTGTACCTTGTTCACTGCCAATTACAGAATTCTCCATTTCTATGAAATGGTCACTTTCAGGCTGTTGCTCTCCACATGCCACCATATCAGCTGTGATATTTTCCAACCTCACCCGTTCTGCCTCCTGTTTTGCAAGTTCTGCCTGTCTATGTTTCAATTCATCTCCAGAAACTAGTTCCCAATAAATCATGTATCTGCATTCATGAGTCTTATAGAATGGTTTTAATATCATTCCATCGTATCTTGAAGGATATACGCCAGACAATCTGAATTCAAGCTTGTCCGGACTTACTCTTTTAAGATTTGCCAGAAAGTCTTTCTCTTCACCTACTATAACAGGCATATTCTGCAACGGAAGCTGTGGACCGAATGCTACGTGCCCCCCCCTGCTGTCATCGGCAAATTGTCCGTCAAGTCTCTCCTTACCCAAATCGGCAGCCAATACCACAGGACCGTACATAAACGAATAATACGGTGATTTGTCAGGAAGTTGCACAGCACGCAAAGTCATAGGCAGAGACATTTCTACAGTATCTCCATCTTTCCACTTTCTGTTTATGGTATAATATCCGTCATAAAAAACAGCCTCAACCTTTCCGCCGTTTACCTTAAATTCTACTTTTTCTTTATCAAGCCATTCAGGACAGCGGAAACTTATCTTCATTTTTCGCGGTTTTTCACTCTTCACAATAACACGTGTCTGTTCTTTTTCAGGGAAAGATGTTTCCTGAGTGAAACTCATGCCGGTTTCTTCCCAATTGAGGACAGAAGATATAAACAGATTGACAATAAGCTCATTATCACGCGACGCGTATATCATCTCGCCATTTCTGGCATGGTTCTCCATCCCAGAACCTACACAGCACCAGAAGCAGTTCTGCGGCTGCGAATAAACCCTGTAATGCCCCGAACGCATTGGTGTGAAATAAACAAAACCGCCCTGCACAGGATTCTGACTGGACAATATATGATTATACAGGGCACGTTCGTAATAATCCATATAGTTTACATCTCCTGATGTACCGTAAAGCAGTTTAGTCAATCGGAGCATATTATATGTGTTGCAAGTTTCCGGCCCTTGCTCACTTGTCATCATGCTTGAAAAATCATCCGACTTGTGGAAATGTTCTCTCACGCTGTTTCCGCCAATAGACACACTTCTATTCTCCACTACAGTATTCCAGAAAAACTCGGAAGCGGAACTCCATTCCTGGTTGCCGTCCAAATCGGCTATCCTTTTAAACCCTATCACTTTAGGTATCTGCGTATTTGCATGATTGCCGGTAAGCATATCCTTTTTTTCTACAAGCGGATCAAGAATAAATCTATGAGAGAAACGTTTTGCCAGTTCCAGATATTTTTCATCACCGGTAATGGCATATACATCGGCAAACACCTCGTTCAATCCGCCATGCTCACTTCTCAACATATCCTGGATCTGCTCGTTAGTAAGTGCAGACACGATATTCATCATCCAGTCCGTAAGTGCCACCAACATACCTTTAGCTTCTTCCTTACCTGCCACGAGATATGCATCTCTCAGTCCGGCATAAGTTTTATGGATGTTATAGAGTGGAACCCATCTATCGTTTAACCCGAAAGGATTTGCATTGATCTTGCCTTCCTTTATTTCATTCCATATAGTTTTTCCATCAGGCACTCCGCACAGATAACCGTTTCCGGAAGCATTCTGGCAGCGTTTCAGTTCCGACAGAAAATAATCAAGCCTTTTACCTATCTCTTCATTACCCGTAGATGCATACATATACGACAAAGCGGAAAGATAATGTCCGCCTATATGACCATCAAGCCCGGTATTCTCCCAATTGGGATAATTCTCTGCCTTTGGTTTCAAACCGGCTTCCTTCATATATGGAGCAAGAAGCCTGTCAGGGTTCAACCCCATCAGATAACATATATCCAAATCTTCAGCATGTTTGAACATCCCTGATGTAAGCCTTACATCACTAACTGGAAATGTATTGATTTTTTGTGGTAACCCGGCCTCTGCACCAACAGAAGCGAAAAAGAACAATCCTAAAAGATACAGTTTTCTCATGTTTTTCGATACTTTATTAAGTTAACTTTCAATGATGACAAAGATACAAATAAGTGTATAATATACATTAATAAGACTATTAAAATATTAGATTTTATGCCTCTGAAAAAAACGGGCGCACGTTTAAGGTAAAATGGGCGCACGCTTCAATTGAAATGGACTTTCGTTTTGATTAAAACGACAGGGTGTTTTCAGAAGCGCTATTTTGGCCCTTATTGTTAACTGAAGTTAAAGGCGTATTTTACCTATTGTTATTTCAAACAAAAAGCATACATTTGCAGTGTACTAATAAACTAATACACTAAAGCAATATAATTATGGACACAACAATGATTAAAGCCGAACATCTCTGTTTCGGATACGGGAAAAACAAACAGGTGTTCAATGATTTCAATCTTGAAATAGAAAAAGGGAAAATAATAGGCCTGTTGGGAAAGAACGGAGCAGGTAAATCCACTCTGCTGTATATCATCTGCGGATTGCTCAAACCTTCTCATGGAAATGTAACGATAAAAGGTATAGACATCAGAAGACGTCTTCCTCAAACACTGTCGGACATTTATCTGGTTCCTGAGGAGTTCGACTTACCTAACCTGTCGATGAAACAGTTCGTTAAACTGAACAGTGCTTTCTATCCTAATTTCAGTAACGAAACACTGAATACTTGCCTCAACGATTTCGACTTAGGAATGGACATCAACCTCGGCGAACTTTCCATGGGACAGAAGAAAAAAGCATATATGTGTTTCGCTCTTGCCACAAATACCTCTCTCCTACTCATGGACGAACCTACAAACGGACTGGACATTCCGTCGAAAAGCCAGTTCAGAAAAGTCATCGCATCGGGAATGACAGACGAGAAGACTATCATAATCTCTACACATCAGGTAAGGGATATTGACAGACTGCTTGACCACATAACTATAATAGACGGAACTGAGGTGCTACTTAACAAATCGGTAAAGGAAATAACAGAAAGGCTTTACTTCTGCGAACAAAGCATGAACGAGCCTACAGACGGGGCACTGTTCATACAACCGTCTGTACAGGGTAACAGCATCATTATGGAAAACAAATTCAACGAAGAAAGTCCTATGAATCTGGAAGTCCTTTTCAATGCCATATTGGCTGAAAGAAACAAGATACAGGAAGTATTCAACAAATAAATATGGAGGAACGGTTATGACTACAAATACTAATTTCAGTTTTACAAGACTCATGGCGGTAATGAAACGCGACATGATGGAAAATTGGAAAACCAACCTATACAGGCTTATAGCATGCTATTCCGGTGCGGCTATGGCTTTCTTGTTCGGTATGTACGGAGTTTTGTCCAGCAATCGTGGAGAAACCGGAGAGACACAATATCTAGGTTTCTGCAATACATTCCATTCCATACTAACTTTTGTGACATTTTTCTATCTAATTGTATGTGCCTCAAGAATAATGGAAGTGATGAATACAAAAAACAAACGTATCTCGTATATGATGCTTCCGGCTACAAACGGAGAAAAGTTCATAAGCAGAGCAATATATGTATGTATTATTTCTATTGTAATATTTTTTGTGGGACTGTTTTTTGCTGAACTTACCAGACTTGCTTTACTGCCGCTATTCGATGCCCCGAAAGAATTTTCCAGTTTCTGTCTGTTTGATATAATGTCAGTTTCTTTTTATGATACAATTCATATCAATCCTGAAGCATACGGAGCATCATCAACATTCATGCCTTACCTGTTTTTAATTTCAAACGGTTTATGGGGACACTCCATTTATATTTTGGGTGGTACATACTTCAGAAAACATCCTTTCATAAAAACATGGGGAATATGTATGGCAGTATTTTTCCTTATATTATATTTGCTGATTAATATATCTGACGAAGGAACTTTTATATATATATTAAAATGGATGGAAGACCTGGCAGATAAAAGTTCATGGATAAATGAGGAAGTTATATTTTCTACCATAAGCATTATCTTCCTGGCACTTACAGTTTTTAACTGGACTCTTAGTTATCATTTGTTTAGAAATTCACAAATCACCGATAGAAAACTGTTCAGAAGATGAAATTTAAAGAATCGAAATCAATATATTTGCAGATAGCAGACAGAATTATGGACGAAATCCTTCATGACACATACAAGGAAGAAGAACGAATACCGTCCGTAAGGGAGTATGCCGCAATGGTGGAAGTGAATGCAAATACCATGATGCGTACTTACGACTATCTGCAAGGAATGGAAATTATATATAATAAAAGGGGTATAGGGTATTTCGTAGGCGAAGGCGCAAAGAATAAAATTCTTTCATTCAGAAAAGAGACATTCCTGAACGAGGAACTGCCGGAAATGTTCCGCACAATGAAAATTCTTGACATATCAGCACAGGAAATATCTGCTCTCTACAAACAATTTCTGAAAGATAACAAATAAAGAAAACCACAAACTAATATCATTATTTAAAACAAATAAAGCCATGAAACTAAAGAATTTTCTTTCAATACTCACAATCAGTGCCGTAACTTCTTTTACAGCCACATCTTGTATGATCAATACTGTAGCAAGCAAAAATGAAGCCACTTCCACATATGAAGTAAGCACCTCATATAAATCATTAAAAGTGACAAATGCAATAAGAGTGGAGTACAGACACGATATTGACACACTTCAGATTATTGCAGACTCTTCTATTCTTTCCAAAATAAAAGTAAACTACGATGATGAAGGCATTGAAATTTATGCTTCTGATTTCAGAAGATCATACAGTGTCACTGCTATAGTGCCGGCAAGCAAAGAACTGAAATCCATTGAAATAGGAGGCGCATCTTCATTTACTTCCGACGGAGAGATTAAGGCCGAAAAACTCGATATCGAAGTATCCGGAGCATCGCACTTTGATGCCAACATAGACTGTCAGTCTTTGGAAGTAAGTGTAAGCGGAGCATCATCTGCCGAAATAGGCGGAAAAGCTGTCAATGCCAATATAGAAGTGAGTGGAGCTTCAAAATTGTCATCAAACGGCGAGTATCTGAATACCGATTATGCCGATGTGGATCTAAGCGGAGCCAGCACGGCCGAAATTATATGTAATAAGAACATAACAGGAGAAGCATCGGGAGCATCAAAACTTTCGTTCAGAGGTGCAGCAAAGGCCGATGTATCAACAAGTGGAGCTTCAAAAGCAGTAAGAAAATAAAATCCAGAAAAAATGTCATCTAATGTTTTAAGGGGATTTATATGTATCCTCGTATGTCTTACTACCGCTACGGTGTTTGCACAAAAGCAGGGCGGTTTATATTCAGTGAAAGGAACTTTAGTTGACTCACTTCTTAACGAAAGCGAGCCATATGCCACTGTGAGAATATCAAGTGCGGCAAATCCTGACGAAAAAGTAAAACTTTCGGTCACCGACGAAAAGGGACGTTTCAATGAGAAACTGTCCGAGCCGGGCGACTACGTCATAACTCTCTCATCGGTAGGAAAGAATACCGTAAAAAGAAACTTTACATTAAGCACAAGCAAGAAATCTGTTGACCTCGGAACTATATTTACTTCCGAGGCAACGGAAATGCTTAAAGGAGTGGAAGTAGTGGCACAGAAACCTCTCGTGAAAGCCGAAATAGACAAAATAACCTACAGCATGGAGGACGACCCGGACTCAAAGACCAACACCACACTGGAAATGCTTAAGAAAGTACCTCTGGTAACTGTGGATGGAGAAGACAATATCCAGGTGAACGGATCAAGCAGCTTCAAGGTACACGTAAACGGTAAGCCAAACACCCTGATGAGCAACAATCCGAAAGAGGTATTGAGAAGTATGCCTGCCAACAGCATAAAATCAATAGAGGTGATAACAGAACCGGGAGCGAAATACGATGCCGAAGGTATCGGAGGTATTCTGAACATCATCACTACGGATGCAAAGATGCAGGGATATAATGTCACACTTGGAGGAAGGGCAAGCAATCAAGGCTTTTCCGGATATGCATACGGTACTGTTCAGGTGGGTAAATTTACCGTATCCGGCAATTATTCGTACAACTATAACACACAGCCACGCAGTTACTTCAGTTCCGGACGCGAGGACTACACATCGGATACAAACAAGTATCTCAATAGTGAAGGTTCCTCAAAAAGCAACGGCAATTTCCAGTTCGGCAATCTGGAAGGTAGTTATGAGATTGACACATTGAACTTGATAACATTCTCCGCAAATATGTTCGGAGGTAACTTCAAGACCAACAGCAACTCGGAAAACCGCATGCTGAACAATATGGAAGAGTTGACATACCGATACAATACACTGAATAAATCCACAAGCGGTTTCGGCAATGTAGGCATCAACTTCGACTATCAGCATTCCTTCAAGACCAAAGGCGAATATCTTACCGTATCGTATAAATACAACGATTCTCCAAACAACAGTGAGTCAGCTACGGAATATATGGATATGGAATACGTTCCTTTCTCGCTGGAAAATCAGTATTTTGACAATGACGCCCACACAGCTGAACATACCGGACAGATAGACTACGTTAATCCTATAAACGACAAGCACTATATTGATGCCGGTATGAAATACATCTATCGACTGAACGCGAGCGACAGTAAATATTTCATTCAAAAAAGCGACGGTTCTATGCTTCAGGACAACAATATGTCGAGCATATTCGACCAGGGACAAAGCATCGTAGCTACATATGCCGACTATCAGCTGAAGCTGAAAAAATTCGGTTTCAAGGCGGGTGTACGATACGAGCATACTTTTATGGATGTGAAATACGACCTTCAGCCTGAAAGAAACTTCAATGCCGGTTTCGACGATGTTGTTCCTACTGTGAATATGTCATATATGCTTGGCGCAACTTCTACCCTGAAGGCGAATTACAATATGCGTATCAACCGTCCGGGTATATGGTATCTTAACCCTTTCCGCGATGAAAGCAACCCGACATCAGTAAGTTACGGTAATCCTGACCTGGAAACAGAAAAGGCACATATCGTTGGATTGACATTCAGTTCTTTCTCTGCAAAGTTCAATATTAATGCAAACCTGAACTATACATTCACAAACAACGGTATAGAAAATTATTCTTTCATGAAAGACGGTATCCTAAATAGTACTTACGAGAATGCGGGCAAGAAACAGATCACTCGCCTGTCATTGTGGATGAACTGGAACCCGGGAAACAAGACCAGAATATCAATCAACGCATCAGGCTCTTATTCGGACTATAGCAGCGATTTGCTTGATACAAAAAATTCCGGCTTCAACGGTAACCTGTTCGGAAACGTACAACAGACACTTCCATGGGACTTGCGTCTGAGTGTTTACGGAGGAGGAAGTACACCGTATATAACCTTGCAGGGTAAAGGCTCGTCATATTATTACTACGGACTGGGACTGACACGCTCTTTCCTGAAAGATAAGAGATTGAGCATCTCACTGTCTGCAAATAACTTCTTCAACAAATATAATACATACGAAAACGAAACGGTTACAGACACATTCCGCTCATGGAGTAAAAACAAATACTATAATTTAGGTTACGCCATAGGTATCAGCTGGAGATTCGGTGAACTGAAAACCCAGGTCAAGAAAACAAGCCGAAGCATCAACAATGATGATGTTAAATCGGGAGGAAACAGTGGTTCTTCTGCCGGAGGACAGAGAGGAATGTAATAATTCTATAACTTCTAAAAAATGACAATATACATAATAATAGGAACAATAGTAGGATGCGTATTAGGAATCATTATAGGACACCTGGTTTCTGCAAAGAAATCGGGTATATTGCAATCGCAACTGAAAATGCAACAGGAACACTCAGCCGAGCTGTTAAAAAACGAACAGATTAAGGCAGCACAGCAGGCTGAAAGCATGAGACAAAACATACAAAAACTACAGGACAAGCTGGACGAGAATGCACGTCTGCTGAACGAGGCTTACACTGTTTCGGCATCGCTGAAAGTAGAGAACCGCAATATGGCCGAGAAACTTGAAAATCAGAAAGAAGAGATTGCAGCGATGCACAAGCAGTTCAATCTGGAGTTTGAGAACATAGCCAACAAGATTTTCCAACAGAAAACAGAGACTTTCAACAAACTGAGTACCGAAAGCCTAAGCAGTCTGCTAAAACCTTTCGGAGACAATCTGAACGAGTTCAAGCATCAGGTGGCAGAGGTATATGAGAAGGAATCGAAACAGCGTTTCTCTCTCGAAGACAGGATAAAGGAGCTTGTTCTGTTGAACAAACAGATAAGCGATGACGCCAACAATCTGACAAAAGCTTTGAAAGGTGACTCAAAGATGCAGGGTAACTGGGGTGAGATGATACTGGAAACGATACTTGAAAACTCCGGTCTGCACGAAGGCGAGGAGTATTTCCGTCAGGAATTCCTTAAAGACGAGAATGGAGAGTATCTGAAAAACGAACAGGGACAGAGGCTGCAACCGGACGTAATAGTGGTATATCCCGACAACCGTCATGTAATAATCGACTCCAAAGTATCGCTCACGGCATATGCCGCATATATCGGGACAGACGACAAGACAGAGAAAGAGCAATATCTGAAAGAACATCTGCGCTCGGTAAAGGCTCATATAGACGAACTGAGCAAGAAAGACTATTCCAAATACAACGTATCGGCACTGGACTTTGTAATGATGTTCATCCCTAACGAACCGGCTTACGTACTGGCACTTCAGGCAGACAACAATCTGTGGAATTATGCCTATCAGAAAAAGGTGGTACTGATGAGCCCTACAAATCTTATTGCCGCATTAAGACTGGCTCTTGACTTGTGGAAACGAGAGTATCAGGAAAAGAACATACAGGAGATAGTGAAGCGCGGAACTGCACTTTATGAGAAACTTGCCGGTTTTGCAGAAACATTCGAAAAGATAGGGGACGCGATAAACACTGTAAATACGGCATACGGAAATGCACGTTCACAGCTTTCGGAAGGAAAAGGAAATCTCATCCGTCAGGCAGAAATGCTCAAGGAGCTGGGAATCACCCCTAAGAAGAACATTCCTGCCAGACTGCTGGATGAAAAGTAATATTAATATCTATAACTCATTGTTTGTTGCGTCTGATGTGTTTCAAACGCAACAAACTTATTATTGTTCAGAATTATCCGCCAGAACTTTCATCTGACATTGCTTGCAGTCAAACTCCAGGCGGAAGCGTCTGCCATCTGAACTTACAAGATAATACGGTTCGCGGAACGGAGAACGCACCTTGTGATGTACCGGACACCAGCCCATGCTGTAGCGGATGCAATGCTTGCAGAACATCAGAACGGCATCCTTAGGCTGTTCCTTCTCTAATGCAGGCATTACTTTCAGAACTCCATGGTTCTTATAAAATTCGGCTGCAGAGCTGTTCATCACATTTCCAAGATATGTAAGCGTGCTTACAGGGAACTTAGTCTTGCTTTCCTTCAAGCGGAACACTTCCCTGCGATAGTTTATCCTGCGTGCTTCAAGCAGTTTTTCTACGGCATTACGTCTTAGTTCTGAAAGTTCGGATGAAGGAATAAACCAGTTGTCAGACAAATCTATCTTTATATCCTTAGCCTCAAACGGGGTGTTTCCCAATTTACTTAGCTGATTTCTCAGATTATCTGTCTGTAGTGTACGTGCCGGTTCTTTCGCACGCTCCAGTGTAATGGATACGCTATTGTCGTCCTCATCAGAAAAACTCAATGTAAAGCCAAAATTATTTTCAGCCAGACATATATCGACTGCAATCTTTCTTTCTGCCGATTTTTTCTGCATCAGTTTCTCAAATTCCTGGTCGAAGTTACGGTAGAGACGTGTCTTGGGTTTCAGTCTTGGCATATCCTGCGGGAAAAGCTTGTTGTTCTCCACACGGTTCACTCTGAATCCCTGAAGACGACCGTTATCGTCAATATAGCAAAGTCCGTCGCCATTGTTGAAAGATTTCACTCCTGCTACAGTAAAGTAGTTTCCTCTGATTTCCTTCACAGTGCCTACCTCCTCACCCAGTGACTTAGGAGTACTGAACGAGAATATTCCAGGATTTCGTCCACGAAGAAAATAATCAGTAAAGCCACGGCTGAAACTCTTGTCAAGCTGCGGAGTGAATGTAGTCTTCACCGTACCTGACGATGCCCTGACATACTCCTTACGGTATTTGAATATCGAATCCAGTTTCTGACGGTAGTATGCAGTGACATTCTTCACATACGACACATCCTTCAAGCGGCCTTCTATCTTCAACGATGTGGCTCCGGCATCAAGCAATGCTTCAAGATTATCGCTTTGGTTCATATCTTTGAGCGAGAGGAGATGCTTGTTCTGTTCTATTGTCTTTCCGTTGGAATCCACCAGATCGAAAGCCAGACGGCAGAACTGTGCACACTCGCCACGGTTGGCACTACGGCCATAACAAGCCTGGCTCACATAACACTGCCCGCTGTAGCTAACGCACAAGGCACCATGAATGAACACTTCGAGAAGCGTTTCAGGACATGTATCGTGTATCTTCTTTATTTCATCAAGCGAGAGTTCGCGTGCCAGAACCACCTGACGGAAACCTATATCCGAAAGGAACTTCACTTTCTCCGGGGTACGGTTATCCATCTGCGTACTGGCATGCAGTGCTATAGGCGGAAGGTTAAGGCGCGTGATACCCATATCCTGTATGATCAGGGCATCTACACCGGCACGGTACAATTCCCATATCATTTTCTCCGTTTCCGGAAGTTCCTCGTCATGCAGGATTGTATTTACTGTGACATATATACGTGCGTTATACAGATGTGCATGCTCCACCAAAGCCTTGATGTCTTCTATGGAATTGCCAGCAGCGGCACGTGCCCCGAAACGTGGTGCACCGATATAGACCGCATCGGCACCATGATTGATGGCCTCGATTCCGCATTCAAGATTCTTTGCAGGAGCAAGAAGTTCTATAGGACGTTGTTTTATCATTATTTAATCTGATTAATATCGTATGGGGTTTCCTGATATACATAGTAGTTGAGCCAGTTGGAGAAAAGCAGGTTTGCAGTGCTGCGCCATCTCACTACCGGTCCCTTGTCCGGGTCATTGTCGCGATAATAGTTTTTTGGCATGTCGATAGGCAGACCTTTTCCAAGGTCGCGGCGGTATTCTCCGTCAAGTGTAAGAGGTGAATATTCCGAATGGCCTGTCACGTAGAATTCGCGTCCGCCACGTGCCATCACTATATGTACTCCCGAATCTTCGGATTCGGAAATGATTGACAGTTCCGGACATTTCTCTATATCTTCACGGCGCACTTCTGTATGACGGCTGTGAGGTACGAAGAATTCATCGTCGAATCCGCGGAATATCGGCAGCTGGCTGAATCCGTCGCAGATGTGATGCTCGAAGATACCGAACATCTTCTTGTCCAACGCATATTTAGGTACTCCATAATGATGGTACAGTCCGGCCTGAGCGGCCCAGCAGATATAGAAAGTTGATGTTACATGAGTGCGGGTCCAGTTGAATATTTCCTGTATCTCATCCCAATAATTCACATCCTCGAAATCGAGATGTTCCACAGGAGCCCCGGTGATAATCATGCCGTCGAACTTCTCATCACGCATATCTTCGAAATCACGATAGAAAGCTTTCATGTGTTCTATCGGAGTGTTCTTAGATGTGTGGCTCTTTATTTTCATGAAGTTCACCTCTATCTGTAAAGGAGAGTTTGACAGAAGACGTATCAGATCTGTTTCAGTGGTAATCTTCAATGGCATAAGATTGAGGATGACAATCTTTAGCGGACGTATATCCTGCGATGTAGCTCTTGAACTGTCAATGACAAATATGTTTTCTTCCTTCAGAAGATCAATGGCAGGAAGTTTATCGGGTAAATTTAAAGGCATTTTATATAGTTGTTAGTTGTTAGTTATTAGATAATAACAAAAAAGCATCCAGAACAGTAATAACCATTAAGGATGCTTTTTTTGTATTTACTGGTCAATAATTTCAGTTATCCGAATTACTGGTCTCATAAGGATGAATAACCTCATCTATATACATTTCGAATATTAAAGTCGAATATGGTCTAATGACATCACTCCTATTCTCATCTTTATATCCCATCTGATATGGAACATAAACAGTAGCCTTGTCAGACATGTCAGGCTTCATGTGCATCAAAGCTGTAGTCCAACCGACAACATAATTCTTCGAGATATCAAACTTGGTAAAGTTATCAGTAACCTCCTTATCGAAAGTGCCGTAATAGTTACCGTCGAAACGGGTTCCGTTTATTATAAATCCCTGATAAGCCATTGAAACAGTATCACCAAAGTTTATCAACGGTTCGCTTCCATCAAAAATATCCTCTTTCTTGGCATACTTTACATATACATAATCATGTACCTCATATTTATAATTAATTTCATCAAACTTTATCTTGTAGTTTGCATACTTTTTCCATATTTCGCCAGAAGGAGGATTATCTGCAACATCTGCTATTGAATCAATAAAATGCTCATTTCTTTCCTTCCAGTTGGCATACGGATCAGCCACCTCTGTATCTTTAGCACAAGAGGAGAAACCTATAGTCAATACAGAAAGGATTATAACGAGCCAAAATATTCTATTATTCATAAGCATAAATCATTGTAGAGTTTTCAATAAGCTTGTGATACTTACCTTATCAGCGATGATATTGTTAAGTTCAGAAATAGCCACACGTTCCTGTTCCATTGTATCACGGTTACGCAATGTCACGCAGTTGTCCTCCAATGTCTGGTGGTCGATTGTAATACAGTATGGAGTACCTATTGCATCCTGACGACGGTAACGCTTTCCGATACTGTCTTTTTCATCATACTGACAGTTGAAGTGGAACTTAAGGTCGTTCATGATTTCGCGTGCTTTTTCAGGCAGACCGTCTTTCTTAACCAACGGCATGATGGCAAGTTTCACTGGAGCCAAAGCTGCAGGCAATTTAAGAACTACACGTGTCTCGCCGTTTTCAAGCTTTTCTTCGCAGTATGAAGCACTCATGATGCTGAGGAACATACGGTCAACACCGATTGATGTTTCGATAACGTACGGAGTGTAGCTTTCGTTGATTTCAGGATCGAAGTATTTGATACTCTTGCCTGAATATTTTTCGTGCTGGCTCAAGTCGAAGTTAGTACGGCTATGGATACCTTCAACTTCCTTGAAACCGAAAGGCATCAGGAATTCGATGTCTGTAGCGGCATTAGCATAGTGAGCCAGTTTTTCATGATCATGATAACGATAGTGATCATCACCGAATCCAAGAGCCTTATGCCATTTCAGACGGGTTTCTTTCCATTTCTTGAACCATTCAAGTTCTGTTCCCGGTTTTACGAAGAACTGCATTTCCATCTGTTCGAACTCACGCATACGGAAGATGAACTGACGTGCAACGATTTCGTTACGGAAAGCCTTACCTATCTGTGCGATACCGAAAGGTATTTTCATACGGCCTGTCTTCTGTACATTCAGATAGTTTACGAAGATACCCTGAGCTGTTTCAGGACGAAGATATACCTTCATTGCTCCATCGGCAGTAGAACCCATTTCAGTAGTAAACATAAGGTTGAACTGACGAACTTCAGTCCAGTTCTTTGTACCAGAGATAGGACATACTATTTCTTCATCAAGGATAATCTGGCGCAGTTCATTCAAATCGTTAGCATTCATAGCCTTTGCATAACGGTCATGCAAAGCGTCAAGCTTAGCCTGATGTTCAAGAACACGTGCGTTAGTGCTGCGGAACTGAGCTTCATCAAAAGCATCACCGAATTTCTTTGCAGCCTTAGCTACTTCTTTATTAATCTTATCTTCGTATTTTGCAATCTGCTCTTCAATCAGAACGTCTGCACGGTAGCGTTTCTTTGAATCACGGTTATCAATCAATGGGTCATTGAAAGCGTCAACGTGTCCAGAAGCTTTCCATATTGTAGGGTGCATAAAGATTGCAGAATCTATACCTACAATGTTTTCGTGCAAAAGCACCATACTCTGCCACCAATACTGCTTTATATTATTTTTCAGTTCCACACCCATCTGGCCGTAATCATATACAGCTCCAAGACCATCATATATTTCACTTGAAGGAAATACAAAACCATACTCTTTACAGTGAGAAACCAATTTCTTGAAAACGTCTTCCTGTGCCATTTTTCTAACTTATTTTATATTTTTCTAATTGTTTTATTTACTATTGGGCACAAAGATACGCAAATATGAAGAATAATGAACGAATAGTGTATTAATTTATCTTATGAATATAGACGAAATAGCTCATTAATAGGGACAAAAACAAAAAAAACATCTATTTTTGTAAGAAATTTCACCTTATAAGACATTAAATATCACCCTACGAAAAGAATATTCACGATGAAAACAGCACAAGACAAACATAAGATGATGACGACGATGCCTATCCCAAAACTGATAACATCGCTTGCAGTACCGACTATAATAAGCATGCTTGTAACATCATTTTATGTAATGGCTGATACTTATTTCGTGGGACAAATCAATACACAATCCACTGCTGCCGTTGGCATTTCATTTTCAATAATGGCAATAATACAGGCATTCGGATTCTTTTTCGGCCACGGTTCCGGCAATTTTATTTCACGCAAGCTTGGAGCAAAAGATTACGACAGCGCAGAAAAGATGGCATCAACCGGTTTTTTCTACGCTTTTACTTTTGGAATAATAATAGCCGTACTTGGAAACATTTTCCTCACCCCAATATGTATCCTGTTAGGTTCTACCGAAACCATACTGCCATACGCCGAAAACTATTTAGGAATAATCCTCATAGGGGCGCCTTTTATGGCATCATCACTTGTACTGAACAATCAGATGCGCTTTCAGGGTAATGCCGTATATGCCATGATAGGTATAATCATTGGAGCTGTGATAAATATCGGGCTTGACCCGCTTCTGATATTTGTTCTAGACATGGGAGTGTCTGGTGCTGCCTTATCAACAATAATAAGCCAGTTCTGCAGTTTTATGGTGCTTATTTACATGGACAGCAAAGGAACAAACATAAAAATCAAGTTCAAGAATTTCACTCCTTCCTTTACATATTTGAAAGAAATAACATACGGAGGCATACCGTCATTAAGCCGTCAGGGGCTTGTCAGCCTTTCCACTATTATGCTTAATGTAGCTGCCGGAGCTTATGGCGACGCTGCAATCGCAGGAATGTCCATAGTGACACGTATATGTATGTTCATAAACTCATTCGTAATAGGTTTCGGTCAAGGTTTCCAGCCTGTATGCGGATTTAACTACGGTGCAGGATTATACCGACGCGTGCGTGAGGGATTTTACTTCTGCATAAAGACAGGAGTCATTTTTCTTACAATCTGTGCCATAATAGGATATATATTCGCACCTGAAATAGTGTCCTGGTTCCGCAAAGACGACCCACTGGTAATAGAAATAGGCGCAAGAGCACTACGCTGGCAACTCATAACCCTTCCTATCGGCACATGGGTAATATTATGCAATATGATGCTTCAAACAATAAGAATACCAGGAAGGGCACTAATTCTGTCTTCAGCAAGACAGGGACTATTCTTTATTCCACTTATAATAATACTTCCAAAACTTTTAGGATTGCAAGGAGTAGAAATGTGTCAGGCCGTATCAGATTTCTGTTCTTTCATACTGGCATTCCCGCTTACTGTCCCAGTACTAAAGAAGCTGAAACAAGACAATGTATTGACAAGATAAAGAATCGGGAATAAAAAACACCCAATTTTATATTATCAATGTAATATAAAATTGGGCGCAACTGCTATAAACTATTGATTTTCAATGTTTATCGCGGAGAGACAGGGATTCGAACCCCGGGTACCTCGCAGTACAACGGTTTTCAAGACCGCCGCAATCGACCACTCTGCCACCTCTCCAAGACTTCTTTCGAAGTGCTTTATCTCTCAAAAGCGATGCAAAGGTATTGCTTTTTTTTGAATATGCAAAGCTTTTGGATATTTTTTTCTGAAAAGGTACGTTTTTTTTCTGAAAACAGGCTTTATCAAGTAGTATAATCCTGTTATGAACACTATTTTTTATGTTTTCCGGCTCCTTTCAGCAATTCACGGCTGAACTTCATTTCAGCCCGTTGAATATTATAAATTTTCTTTGGACTAAGCACTTTTTTATATTTACCAAGATATTCCAGCTCCAGTTCATCTATTGTAAGGCGCGTCTTTATCACATCTTCCGTTATGCGTGAATATTCGGCATCTGTCACATTATTACCATCCTTAGCCTTGCGTATCTTGTCCCACATATCTTTATTATAAGAAAATTTCTTATCCTGCAATTCAAAATACAAAGGAAAGAACTTTGCAGCCTCCTCCTGTGTCAATCCTGCCTTTTCTACAAGATACTGTTTTTGTCGTTCACGAAACTGTTCCTTGCTCATGCATTCTTTTTTGTCCTGAGCCTGTATGGCAAGACAAGATATAAGCATAGCAATTATAATAAAAAATCTGTTCATATAAGAATAATCGAATTAATTGTATATATCCAAATCGGCATCAGTCAGATACATATATAATGTATAATCATCCATCATAGCCTGATCCAAAATAGGATCAATATATTCATCCGGAATACCTTGCACAGAATCCGTCATAGAGACATCGCCCGCATTAATACCCGTACTTACAGGCCTGTCATTCATCATTACACGCAGTCCGAACATAAGTCCGCAGAACATAGCAACCATATAAACCCAAGGTTTCACTCTTTCCCACATGGTTACCTCAACCTCTTCTTGCACCTCGGCTTCAGGAAGCTGCTTCATTATTTCGGGAACAATATTTTCAAAGTAGCCTTCGGGCACCTTAAAAGGATTTTCCTTCCCTATCCTGTTCTTTAATTCGGTATCTTCCTTCATATTACGATCTCCTTCCTTTATATTAGATTAAAAATACGGTAAAAGGTTTAATCATTTTGCTTGAAATATTCTTCTATTTTCTTTACCGCGTGATGATATGAAGCTTTAAGGGCTCCAACCGTAGTTCCCACTATCTCTGAAATATCTTCATATTTCATTTCGTGAAAATATCTCAGATTGAATATAATCCTCTGTTTCTCAGGTAGTGTTCGTATAGCTTTTTGAAACATGACCTGGGTTTCGTCCCCGTCAAAATACGGATCTCCCTCAATCATGTTTATAAAATTCGAGTCAGCCTCATCTATAGATATATTTTCCTGTGCCCTCTGCCTGCTCAGAAAATTCAGACATTCATTCAGGGCTATTCTGTATAGCCATGTAGAAAGTTTTGCATCTCCTCTGAAATAGTCAATATTGGTCCATGCCTTTATAAATGTATTCTGAAGAATGTCATTGGCATCATCGTGAGACACCACCATCCTTCTTATCTGCCAATACAGTTGTTCGCTGAACTCCCCTACCACTTCTTCAAAAGCACTGCGTCGCGTGTGCGGGTCGTGCAAACGCTCTTTTATATCGTCCTCATTATTATGTGCCATAACCATTTAAACAATATGCTGTAGGAAATTCAAATGTTTATACTCAAATTCTCGTTTGCCAAAATTGTATCGGCAAAAACTTCTTTTGCTTCGGCCAGAAGACATTCATCGTCATCGTATCTTGCCGAGAAATGACCTATAATCAGTTTCTTCACTTCTGCCATCCTTGCAATCTCAGCTGCCTGTCTTGCCGTCGAATGCATGGTAACCTTAGCCCTTGCCTTCTCCGTTTCCAGGAAAGTAGCTTCATGAAACAACAAGTCCACGTTCTTTATCTGTTCAACTATTTTCGGACAAAACATCGTATCAGAACAGTAGGCATAACTTCTTGGAGGATCAGAAGGCACAGTCAGCCTGCTGTTAGGAACCACTGTTCCATCCTCACACACAAAATCCTCACCGTTCTTAATTCTGTTAATCATATACACCGGCACCTTATAGAAATCTATCATATCTCTTATGATATGATTAGGTACAGGCTTTTCCTTGAAAAGGAAACCACACGTAGGCATTCTGTGTTTCAGTGGGATGGTTTCAACCGTCAACGAACGGTCATCGTATATCACAGCCCGCTCTGCCGGATCGATGTCATGGAATATAACCTCAAAGGGTAATCCCTTACAGAAGAAATCGAGTTGAGGTTTGAGCAATATCTGCAAATCAGGATGCGCATATATATGCAGATCGGCAGTTCTTTCTATCATGCCGAAAGTTGATATCATTCCTATGAGTCCAAAGCAATGATCGCCATGCAGGTGTGATATGAAAACATGGTTAAGTCTTGAAAATTTCAGTCTGGATCTGCGCAGCTGCACCTGTGTTCCCTCTCCACAGTCTATCATAAAAAGTTTCTCTCTTACGTTAATGACTTGTGAAGTGGCAGAATGCCGCATCGTAGGCAATGCAGAACCGCATCCCAATATGTTAAGCTCAAATTTTTCCATGCCGACAAAGATAAATAAAATCTTCAAATAGTGTCAAAACGAAGGTATAAATAAACTAAAGCATAAGCCTTTCATGCGTTTAAAAAAAATGAACTGTCGTTTTAAACAAAACGCCCTGTCATTTCAAATCGAATGACAGGGCGTTTTGTAACCGTCAAAATAAGAGCCGAAAGCGGGACTCGAACCCGCGACTTACTCATTACGAATGAGTTACTCTACCAACTGAGTTATTTCGGCGGGATAAGTTCTTATTTTGTGGTTCAAAATTACTTCTTATTTTTTTATTGACAAATGTATTTCCGATTTTTTTATCGTTGCTTCATATATTTATCACATATAATAAAAAGGTAATACGAATATTTTTTCTAAAGATGTATTAACGGAATGCATATATTTCACTGAAAATACTTATCTTTGCACCCCGAATATAACATAAGAAAGACTTAATATAACACATATAATATATATTTATTAAGAGCCAGAAGATGAAAAGATTTTATTCGGTTTTTCTATATTGTAAAACTTCGGAAGCATACAGAAATGCTATTACATTTCTTTTTGCCAAAATCCGTTTTTCATTTTCCAGTATGTTATTTTTGTTTTTCAAACATACAGACTTTTCTTTTTCAGAAAATTCATATTTACCCGGAAATGCTTTTCGGCATATCCGGGATTTTTTTCGTCCAACAGCATTATACGATATACAACAATACAAATATAGATAATTAAGGTATGGAACAACTAAAGCACGAATGTGGGGTGGCGATGATACGCCTGATGAAACCACTGGAACACTACCAGCAGAAATATGGTACATGGATGTACGGACTTAATAAGCTGTACCTTTTGATGGAGAAACAGCATAACCGTGGACAGGAAGCTGCCGGACTGGCTTGCGTAAAACTTCAGGCTGCACCGGGAGAAGAATACATGTTCCGCGAAAGAGGACTTGGCGCAGGAGCCATAACCGAGATTTTCGGAACTGTACACAGTTATTTCAAGGATCTGACACCGGAACAGATGCGTGATGCCAAATATGCCGAAAAGTGTCTTCCTTTTGCAGGCGAACTGTATATGGGACACCTGAGATATTCCACTACAGGTAAAAGCGGAATATCGTATGTGCACCCGTTCCTCCGCCGCAACAACTGGCGTGCAAAGAACCTTGCGCTGTGCGGAAATTTCAACCTTACAAATGTTGACGAAATATTTGCATCAATCACTGCCGACGGACAGCACCCGCGCAAATATGCCGACACGTATATAATGCTTGAGCAGGTGGGACACCGACTTGACCGAGAAGTGGAAAGGTTGTACACAGAATGTAAAGGCGAAGGTCTGGAAGGTATGGACATCACTCATGCCATAGAAGACAGAATAGACCTGACAAACGTTTTGAAGACATCAAGTCCGACATGGGACGGCGGTTACGTGATATGCGGACTGACCGGTAGCGGCGAAAGCTTTGCCGTACGCGATCCGTGGGGAATACGTCCTGCATTCTGGTATATGGACGATGAAATATTCGTACTGGCTTCAGAACGTCCTGTGATACAGACAGTACTGAATGTTCCTGCCGACAGTATAAACGAACTTCAGCCTGGCCAGGCAATAATGATAAGCAAAAAAGGACAGATGCGTCTGGCTCAGATAAACGAGCCGAAAGTGAAAAAGGCTTGTTCTTTCGAACGTATATACTTCAGCCGCGGCAGCGACATGGATATATACCGCGAAAGAAAAAAACTCGGTGAGAAGCTGGTGAACCCTATTCTGAAAGCTATAGACAACGACGTGATACACACAGTATTCTCTTTCATCCCGAACACAGCCGAAGTGGCTTTCTACGGAATGCTGGAAGGTTTCGACAACTATCTGAATGAGCTGAAAGTACAACGTATAGAGGCCTTGGGACATAAACCGAGCCACAGCGAACTTGAACAGATTCTTTCACAACGTATCCGAAGCGAAAAAGTCGCAATTAAGGATATAAAGCTGCGTACGTTCATAGCCGAAGGAAATACCCGCAATGACCTGGCAGCACACGTATATGACATTACATACGGAAGCCTCGTGCCGTACGCTGACAACCTGGTGATAATAGACGACAGTGTAGTTCGTGGTACAACACTGAAACAAAGTATCATAAGCATACTAGACCGCCTGCACCCGAAAAAGATAGTAATAGTATCGTCATCGCCACAGGTACGCTATCCGGACTATTACGGTATAGACATGGCAAGCATGGAGCAGTTCATTGCCTTCAAGGCTGCCATAGCATTGCTTGAGGAAAGAGGTATGAAGGACGTTATAATAAATGCATACAGCAAATCTAAGGCACAATTAGGATTGCCTAAAGAAGAGATGGTGAACTATGTGAAAGAGATATACGCACCGTTCACGGACGAAGAGATATCAGCCAAAATGGTAGAACTGCTGACACCTGCCGGAACACAAGCCAAAGTGGAAATAGTATATCAGACACTTGAAGGACTTCACGAGGCATGTCCTGACCACACAGGCGACTGGTACTTCAGCGGAGACTATCCTACTCCGGGCGGAGTGAAACTGGTAAACCAGGCGTTTATAAACTATATAGAAGAAAATTTTTTAAATGAATAATTAAGAATTAAAAGTTAATAATGAGTGGATGATATCACTCTTAATTCTCAATTATTAATTATTAACTGTTAATTATTAACTCAAACATACAGATAATGAGAAATGTAACATTGATCCTCGACGACGGGAGCCGCTTCCATGGCAAGTCGTTCGGTTATGAGAAACCGGTAGCAGGCGAAGTGGTGTTCAACACAGCCATGACCGGTTACCCTGAAAGTTTGACAGACCCTTCGTATGCCGGTCAGCTTATGACACTGACTTATCCTTTGGTTGGAAACTACGGTGTACCTCCTTTCACTTTCGCGGAAAACGGACTTCCTCATTTTATGGAAAGCGAAAAAATTCATGCCGAAGCGATTATCGTAAGCGACTACAGCGAAAAGTATTCTCACTGGAATGCAGTAGAAAGCCTTGGCGACTGGCTTAAACGTGAGCAGATACCGGGAATTACAGGCATTGACACCCGTGAGCTTACAAAGGTATTGCGCGAACACGGTGTGATGATGGGAAAAATCGTATTCGACGATGAACCGGACAACATTCCTGAGGCTGAATATGCCGGAGTGAACTACGTTGATAAGGTTTCCTGCAAGGAAGTAATCCGCTACAACGAAGGCGAAGGCAAGAAGAAAGTCGTACTCGTGGACTGTGGTGTTAAATCGAACATTATCCGTTGCCTTTTGAAACGCGATGTAGAAGTAATCCGCGTTCCATGGAACTATGATTTCAACTCTCTTGAATTCGACGGTCTGTTTATCTCAAACGGTCCTGGCGACCCTGACACCTGCGATGCTGCAGTACAGAACATCCGCAAGGCTATGCAGAACGAAAAACTTCCTATCTTCGGAATCTGTATGGGTAACCAGTTGCTCTCGAAAGCAGGAGGTGCAAAAATATACAAACTGAAATACGGTCACCGCAGCCACAACCAGCCGGTTCGCATGGTAGGAACTGAAAAATGTTTCATCACTTCACAGAACCACGGTTATGCCGTTGACAACAATACTCTTGGCTCTGACTGGGAACCACTGTTCATCAATATGAACGACGGCTCTAACGAAGGTATCCGCCACAAAAAGAACCCTTGGTTCTCTGCACAGTTCCACCCGGAAGCTGCAAGTGGTCCGACAGATACAGAATTCCTGTTCGACGAGTTTGTAAAATTGCTGTAATCCATTAAAAAGAAAAGTACAATGAAAGAAAATATAAAGAAAGTATTATTGTTAGGTTCCGGAGCACTTAAAATCGGCGAAGCCGGTGAGTTCGACTATTCCGGTTCACAGGCTCTTAAGGCTCTTAAGGAAGAAGGTATAGAAACCATCCTTATCAACCCTAATATCGCTACAGTGCAGACTTCAGAAGGAGTGGCAGACAAGATTTACTTCCTGCCTGTAACACCTTACTTCGTAGAAAAAGTAATAGCTAAGGAACGTCCTGACGGCGTACTGCTCTCATTTGGTGGACAGACAGCATTGAACTGCGGTGTTGCTCTCTACAAGGCAGGTATATTCGAAAAATATGAGACTCGTGCTCTTGGTACTCCTGTACAAGCTATCATGGACACTGAGGATCGTGAGCTCTTCGTTCAGAAACTTGACGAAATCAATGTCAAGACTATCAAGAGTGAAGCTGTAGAAAACATCGAAGATGCACGCCGTGCGGCAAAAGAACTTGGCTATCCTGTTATCATCCGTGCTGCATACGCGCTTGGTGGTCTGGGTTCCGGTTTCTGCGACAATGAAGAAGAACTTAACGTATTGGCTGAAAAGGCTTTCTCTTTCTCTCCACAGGTACTCGTAGAAAAGAGCTTGAAAGGATGGAAGGAAGTGGAATACGAAGTAGTGCGCGACCGTTTCGACAACTGTATCACTGTATGTAATATGGAAAACTTCGACCCGCTGGGTATCCACACCGGTGAGTCTATCGTTATCGCTCCATCGCAGACTCTTACAAACAGCGAATACCACAAGTTGCGTGAGCTTGCTATCCGCATCATCCGCCACATCGGTATCGTGGGTGAATGTAACGTACAGTATGCTTTCGACCCTGAATCGGAAGACTACCGCGTAATCGAGGTTAACGCCCGTCTGAGCCGTTCGTCTGCCCTTGCATCTAAGGCTACAGGTTATCCTTTGGCTTTCGTTGCTGCGAAACTCGGTTTGGGATACGGACTGTTCGACCTTAAGAACTCTGTAACAAAAACTACTTCCGCATTCTTCGAACCTGCTCTTGACTACTGCGTATGTAAGATTCCTCGCTGGGACTTGGGTAAGTTCCACGGTGTTGACCGCGAACTCGGTTCAAGCATGAAGTCTGTAGGTGAAGTTATGGCTATCGGACGTACTTTCGAAGAAGCTATCCAGAAGGGTCTCCGTATGATCGGTCAGGGAATGCACGGTTTCGTTGAAAACAAGGAACTCGTTATCGACGATATAGACAAGGCTCTCCGCGAACCGACAGACAAACGTATTTTCGTAATCTCTAAGGCTATGCGTGCCGGTTACACTGTTGACCAGATTCATGACCTTACTAAAATAGACAAGTGGTTCCTCGACAAGCTGATGAACATCATGCAGACATCTAAGGAACTCCACGAATGGGGCAACAACCACACTCTGCTTTCCCAGTTGCCTAACGAATTGCTTTATAAGGCAAAACGTCAGGGATTCTCCGACTTCCAGGTGGCTCGTGCCATCGGCTACCAGGGTGATATGGAAGAAGGAAGCCTTGCTATCCGTAACCACCGTAAGAGTGTAGGTATCGTGCCTGTAGTGAAACAGATAGATACTCTGGCTGCTGAATATCCAGCACAGACCAACTACCTGTATCTGACTTACAGCGGTGTGGCCAACGATGTTCATTACCTTGGCGACCACAAGAGTATCGTGGTTCTCGGTTCAGGAGCTTACCGTATCGGTTCTTCTGTAGAGTTCGACTGGTGTGGTGTTCAGGCTCTTAACACTATCCGCAAGGAAGGTTACCGCTCTGTAATGATCAACTACAACCCTGAAACTGTATCTACAGACTACGATATGTGCGACCGTCTGTACTTCGACGAGCTGACTTTCGAACGTGTAATGGATATCCTCGACCTCGAAAATCCTCACGGAGTAATCGTTTCTACAGGTGGACAGATTCCTAACAACCTGGCTCTTCGTCTTGATGCCCAGAAGGTAAATATTCTCGGTACATCTGCCAAGAGTATCGACAACGCAGAGGACCGCGACAAGTTCTCGGCTATGCTTGACCGTATCGGTGTTGACCAGCCTGAATGGAGCGCGCTTACTTCTATGGAAGATATCAACGCATTTATCGAAAAGGTAGGTTTCCCTGTATTGGTTCGTCCTTCATACGTGCTTTCAGGTGCGGCTATGAACGTATGCTCCAACCAGGAAGAACTTGAACGCTTCCTGCAGCTTGCAGCCAACGTATCGAAGAAACACCCTGTGGTAGTGAGCCAGTTCATCGAACATGCCAAGGAAGTGGAAATGGATGCTGTGGCACAGAACGGTGAAATCGTGGCATACGCTATCTCTGAACATATAGAGTTTGCCGGTGTACACTCAGGTGACGCTACCATACAGTTCCCTCCACAGAAACTTTATGTTGAGACTGTACGCCGCATCAAGCGTATCTCCCGACAGATTGCGAAAGAACTTAACATCTCCGGTCCGTTCAACATCCAGTTCCTCGCACGCGAAAACGATATCAAGGTTATCGAATGTAACTTGCGTGCCAGCCGTTCGTTCCCATTCGTAAGCAAGGTATTGAAGATTAACTTCATCGAACTTGCAACTAAGGTTATGCTCGGTCTGCCGGTTGAAAAACCTGAAAAGAATCTGTTCGACCTCGACTATGTAGGTATCAAGGCTAGCCAGTTCTCATTCAACCGTCTGCAGAAGGCCGACCCTGTATTGGGTGTTGATATGGCATCTACAGGTGAGGTGGGATGTATCGGCGACGATACTTCATGCGCAGTTTTGAAGGCTATGCTTTCTGTAGGTTACCGCATCCCTGAAAAGAACATCCTTATGTCAACAGGTACACTGAAACAGAAGGTTGACCTGCTTCAGGCTGCACGCGCACTCAAGGCTAAAGGTTACAACATCTTCGCTACAGGCGGTTCATCCAAGTTCCTTACAGAAAACGGCGTAGAAAATACACGCGTTTACTGGCCAAGCGAAGAAGGACATCCTCAGGCTCTCGAAATGCTGCACAAGAAGGAAATTGACATGGTGGTAAATATCCCACGCGACCTTACTCCAACCGAACTTGAAAACGGTTATAAGATCCGTCGTGCCGCTGTGGATTTGAATATTCCTCTCGTGACAAACGCACGTCTTGCAAGCGCATTCATCAATGCATTCTGCACTATGAGTATAGACGATATAGCAATCAAGAGTTGGGACGAATATAAATAACCAATAATATAAATAAAAAGATTAAGACCTCTCTTACGGACATTTTCCAATAAGAGAGGTCTTTTTTTATTTCTTATAACCTGAATTCTGTAATAACCAGTTATTCATCTGAATAATCTTTTCAGGGATTGGGAATACTGTTGTAAATCCGGTCTCTTCATTTTCCAGCTGAGGACGGCTGCTATATGCTTCAGTGTAAACTCCGAACCTTATCATATCCTGACGCCTCCATCCTTCCCAGGCAAGTTCTAGCATTCTTTCATCCAGAATATTTTCAAGAGTAGCACTCCTGGCAGGAGCATTTACTCTACTCCTGACAAGATTAAGCTCTCTGTCACCGTTTTCTCCATTGCGAACCTTAGCTTCACATTTCATAAGAAGCACATCGGCATATCTGTAAAGAACGATATCATTGTCTATAAGCTTTCCGTCTTTAAAGCCTGTAGGATCGACTTCATATTTTTTCATTCTCGCTCCGGCAGTCTTCTCGTACGGTTTTCCTGAAACGTCAAGTTCAACCTTCCAAGGCTCATAGACCAAACGTGTCTTTCCATCATCCAGCATTATAGGATTTCCGTCAAGATCGGTAAGATCGTCATCAAAATAGCAGAAATCAAATCGTGGATCTTCATTTTCTGTACCGTAGCCGAATGTTTCAAGAACATCCAGAGTGGCAGACGCACCGTTCTCTCCACCAAGTCCGTAAGCCTTTGCATGATTATAATGACGCGACCTGAATAAATAAATGAACTGATTGGTATATAATGTCTTATCCATAGGTATAACAAAAATATTCTCGACAGACGATTCGTTGAACACTGCAAAATTAGTCCTATAGTCCGGTTCCAGATTGTATCCTGCCTCTGCTATCTTGTCGCAATAGTATATTGTGGCCTCCCATGCATTCGTCCTTGTTCCGTCTATTATAAATTCTATATCAGCTCCGTTTGGTCTTAAATTGTCAGTCCATACATCATCTGTATATACCTCGGCATTCAGTGCCAGTTTAGCCAACAGAAAATATGCCACATGTCGTGTAATTCGTCCGTAATACTCTCCGGGGATATTACTACGTTCGTCTGCCAGATAAGGTAAGGATTCCTGGAGTTCATTTACAATCAACCAGAAGATTTCACTCCTTTCTGCCTGTTCTTTCACCGACTTCTCAACTTCTGTTTCCCTTATGAGCGGCACTCTCCCGAACAAATCCATAAGATGGTAATAGAATAATGCCCTTAGAGCTCTGACTTCTGACATCAAGGGTTGTGCATCATCATCACTGTGCTCTGTTGCATAGTCCTTTATCCTTCTGGCAGATTCATTACAAAGCATGACCGATTTGTACAAATATTCCCATGTGGCAAGAATAGAATTGTTATTTGTTCCCCAGTCATGAAGATATAGTCCCTGCCAGAATCCACCGTCATACCAGTCCGCGCCACGCGTAGGCATTATAGCCTCATCGGTGGTAAAAGTATTAAGGTCGTATATACCTCTTCCGGTGCCCTGTATCCCCTCACTGTCATTATATCCGCCAATATTATTATAAAGAGTGGCAACACTGTGCATGTATAGTTCTTTCAGATTTCCGGCTATCTGATTTTCGTTTATTGCGTCCTTTGGATTTTCTTCCAAAAAACCCTTGCAAGATGATAGACAAAGGATACAAGCTGTTATGATGTAAACATATCGTTTCATACGCATAAATTTTAAAAGTTCAACCCAAGGCTTAAAGTATATGTCCTCGATACAGGATAGCTGCGTTTATCGTCAACTCCCAATGTACCGTCTATACCGGAACTGTTTATAAGCGGAGTAAGTCCAGAATACCCGGTTATAGTCGCCAGATTATTTATAGTAAAAGCCAGTCTGCAACCCTTCAGCCACAGTCCGTCCTTTACTTTCGGTTGCCATCCTATTGTAAGATAATCGAAATTAAGGTAGTTTCCATTTTCCAGCCAGTAGTCCGTTGCCGTCTGGTCGCGTATCATCTTTTTGGGAGCTTCTTCCATAACATTATAGTCCGGCAGGTTGTTCATGTTCATATAGGTGAGAGCAGTACCGTTGTAAATCTTGTGTCCGAACGCGCCGTTCATCTGTAACGAGATATCGAAAGATTTATATCTCAGACTGATATTTGAACCGAGTATATATTTAGGTATGGCCTGTCCGGCTATATATCTGTCTTCTCCATCCTCTATGCTTACTCCGCCCCCATTCAAATCGGCTATACCATATACATAACCTCCGTTACCGTCATCTTTTAGACCTGTACATTTAGGCAGATAGAAAACGCCCAATGGCTGTCCCACTATCTGATACACTATATTGTTGTTTCCACCATGAAATCCGGCACCATTCAGTCCGGCAATGGCTGTATATTCGGCAGCTGATATATAATTACCTTCATACATTCCGCCAAGCGACAGCAGTTTGTTCTGCTGATAAGTGAGATTTGCGTTTATCATAAGTTCCCAATCCCCTGTTCTCACCGGAGTACCGCCTACAGATATTTCCACGCCATTGTTTTCCATCGATCCGATGTTTGCCAAAAGGGTATTATAAGTGAACGGAGGAACGCTGACATGATAATTATAAAGCATATCGCTTGTTTTCGACTTATAATAATTAACAGACAGAATAAACCGGCTACCATACATTTCAAGGTCGGCACCAGCATTGAAAGTCTTCTTCACTTCCCATTTCAGATCCGGATTGACATTTCTAAGTGTTTCAAAAGTAACCATAGGCAAGTTACCAACAGGAGCTACCCCGTTCGGTTTAGCCAGATTCATAGTGGTATAAGAACTTATTCCTCCCTGGTTTCCGGCAAGTCCGTATCCCAGTCTGACTTTCAGATTATCAACTATATCAACATACCTCATAAAATCTTCCTGCGATATGTTCCACGCCACAGAAGCTGAAGGGAAAAATCCCCATTTATGGTTCTCACCAAACTTGGATGACGCATCAGTACGTGCATTCAATGTGACAACATACCTGTCATCATACGAATAGTTCACACGGCCCAAAAACGATACCTGTCTTGGATCTTCAAAATAAGAGCCTGTACCGTCCCATGGTCTCAAAGCTCCTGCCTGAAGATTATTGAAGCCCATATAATCAGATGAAAAGTTTGTAGCTGTAGTATAGAATCCGGAATATCTGTCCTTAGAGAGTTCACCCAATGCCAATACATCTATAAAATGTTTTCCCATCTGTCTGTTGTATGTAAGCATCATGTTTCCCAGCAATGATTCCGAACTTCTCAAACCTCTGTATCCCTGACCGTAAGCCCATACTGTTGTAGGTAAATATTGGCTATCCTCAGTATTATTATATGTATATGAGCCGAAAAGTACCAGTTTCAGCTGGTATGGAAGATTTACGTTTATTTTAGCATGCGCACTGAAGTATGAAGCTGCTTCACGGTTGTCAACCTCCATCCATGCCAACGGATTTGTTATCTGACTGGCCGTAGTAAGATTATCCCAGGCACCTGAAGAATTCTTTTCTCCGGGGAAAGTAGGATTGAAAGTTGCGGCCGAATAAAATGTCTTCTGCAGGTCGAACAGACTTCTTTCCCTTTTCACCGAGCCGAATATTCCAAGTTCACAATCTACCAAGTTATCTATAAGCTTCTGGTTCAGATTCATGTTTGATGTAAACATCTTCATACCCTCATTCATTATATCTCCTTCCATATCCAAATATCCAAGAGATACACGGTAAGTAGATTTCTCTCCGCCACCATAAAGAGCAATATTATGATTCTGCCTTATGGCCGTCCTTTCTATTGCTTTCTGGAAATTTGTATTATAGCCTTTGTCTATAATACTCAATCCCAGACTTGAAGTGACATTTCTGTATTCATCAGCATCGAGCATCCCTATTCTTTTATACACACTGGAAATACCGAAACTTCCGCTGTAGTTTATACTTGTCTTGCCCTTGATACCTTTCTTTGTCACGACATTTATTACGCCGGAAGCTCCACGCGAACCGTACTGAGCCGTTTCGGAAGCATCCTTCAAAATAGTAAAGCTTTCTATGTCAGTAGGATAAATTGAGGTAAGCAGAGTCATATCCCCTATAACACCATCAACAATGATTAACGGTGAGTTACCTCCCGTTATGGATGTAGTTCCACGCAGACGTACCGCATCAAGAGCAGCCGTTCCGTTCCCCCCTTTATTGATAGTAAGTCCTGCAACTCGTCCCTGAATAGCCTCAATAGGATTTACAATCTGTATTTTGTTCATCTGATCTTCTTTGATCAGCTCCACTGATCCGGACAGTTTCTTAATGCTTCCGGTGGCATAGCCGACATTTACTACAGTATCGGCAGAGACTTTGTCTAATTCTTGTTCTTGTGCATTAATAGTTTGGCCTGCCAATATTAAAGGCAATGCTGCCAACAAACTAAGCGTATTGGTTCGCTTGTGTTTTTTCATAATGATATCGGTTATTTGTTTTTCTCAAAAATAAGTATTTATATAATGAAAAACAAAAAATAGGCATATAAGGTTGAAATCATATGCACATATTATACAAAAAATTATACACTCCGTTCAAACTGGTATTTTAAATATCATAGTTTTTATTTACATTTGCCAATAGTACCTATTATTATATAAAATGAAAAATAATCCCAACAATGTCATATCACCTATACGTGAGAAGATAACCACTCTTATACGACATGAGAAACTTTACAGATCCATACACCGTCAACTGATGAAAAAATGGTTTCAGTATTTCGTACTGTTCTTCATTATCGGATCTATAATTTCAATTATATGCGGCTCGTTTGAGGAATCCGCGCCATATCGCAACTGGCTGTATTTATTCAATTATCTGGCTTCTTTCGTCTTTACCATAGAATACGGATTAAGGATTGCTGCAGCCCCTGTACAGTATGCACAATATAAAAGCCCATGGGTAGCACGTCTGCATTACATATTTTCCTTTTACGGACTTATAGATTTTGTAGCCGTACTTCCTTTCGTTGGTATTTATATCTACAAAGAGACACCTTATATACATCTTGTGGTGTTAGCATACATTCTGATAATATTCAAACTTATACGCTACTCGCGTTCGTTCCAGATGATAGGAACAGTTTTGAAGACCGTAAAGGAGGAACTCATAACATCTTATACGGCATGTGGCATCATGCTTGGTTTCTCAGGAATTCTGATGTATTACATAGAACGTAACGCACAACCCAATGCATTCGAGAATATCGGTGACGGATTCTGGTGGGCCATAGTAGCCTTTACCACCGTGGGATACGGCGATATATACCCTATCACTCCAATAGGGCGCCTACTGAGTAGCTTGATAAGCCTGATTGGTATTGCCATGATTGCCATCCCTACAGGTATAATAAGCTCCGCTTTCATGAACATGCTGATAGAGAAAAAGCAAAAAGCTGAAAAAGAAAAAGAAAAACAATGAATTTATAGAAGGAAAGACATCGTAATGTATTAACTTTGGCCCGGAAACTAAACTTAAATAAATATTATGAAGAAACAACTAGCTCTGATGTCGCTATTATTATGTAGCAATTCCTTTAATTCTTTTTCAAACAATAATCAGTCTGTAACGTTGCCTTACTGGCAGGACATACAAACCGTAAGTGTAAACCGTATGGAGCCTCGTTCTGCATTTATGAGCTATGCTGACAAGTCTCAGGCCATGAGTGGAAAATACGAATCCAGTCCTTATTATAAATTACTTAACGGAGTTTGGAAATTCTACTATACAGACTCACATCGTAACCTTCCAGCCGACATTACCGAAAAGAATACAGATGTATCCGGCTGGAACGATATAAAAGTCCCCGGGAACTGGGAAATGCAGGGTTATGGAGTAGCTATATATACCAACCACGGTTATGAGTTCCAACCAAGAAACCCGCAGCCTCCAAAACTGCCGGATGATATACCTGTAGGTGTGTATAGAAGAGACCTTAATATACCGTCCGATTGGAAAGGTAGAGATATCTATCTTCATATAGCCGGAGCAAAATCGGGATGTTATGTATATATCAATGGAAAGGAAGTAGGATACAACGAGGATTCAAAAAATCCGGCAGAATATCTTATCAATGATTATCTGGAAGAAGGACAGAATGTTCTGACACTGAAAATATTCCGTTGGAGTACAGGCTCATATCTGGAATGTCAGGATTTCTGGCGCATGAGCGGTATAGAAAGAGATGTATTTGTTTATTCACAGCCCAAGGCTTCGGTGAGTGATTTCCGTGTGACTTCCACTCTTGATGATACGTACAGTAATGGTATCTTCCGTCTGGCAATAGATATGAAGAACAGCCGCAGTACAACTGCCGATCTTGAAGTGAGCTATGAACTTGTTGACAGACAAGGAAATGTCATAGCACAGGAAAACAAGAATGTATCTGTTGAGTCTAAAAAGGAGAACACAGTTGTTTTCAACAAAGAAATTCCACAGGTAAAGACATGGTCGTCTGAAGCTCCTAATCTTTACAAGATGTTTATGACTGTAAAGGAGAACGGAAAAGTTACAGAAGTGGTTCCATTTAACGTTGGTTTCCGAAGAATAGAGATAAAGGAAATTGATCAGAAATCAGCCGACGGGAATAATTATAAAGTATTATTGGTCAATGGCCAGCCAATCAAGCTGCGAGGAGTAAATATCCATGAACATAATCCTGAAACAGGACATTATGTGAGTGAGGAGCTTATGAGAAAAGATTTCGAACTAATGAGACAACATAACCTGAACACAGTTCGTCTGTGTCACTATCCTCAGGACAGACGTTTCTATGAACTGTGTGACGAATATGGTCTTTATGTTTATGATGAAGCAAACATTGAAAGTCACGGTATGTATTACGATCTGAGAAAAGGTGGTACATTAGGAAATAATCCTGAATGGCTGAAGCCACATTTGTATCGTACCATCAATATGTTTGAACGTAACAAGAATTATCCTTCACTTACATTCTGGTCGCTCGGTAATGAAGCAGGCAACGGTTACAATTTCTACCAGACTTATCTGTGGTTGAAAGAAGCAGACAAAGATATTATGAATCGTCCGGTAAACTATGAACGTGCCCAGTGGGAATGGAACTCCGACATGTATGTACCTCAATATCCTAGTGCATCATGGCTGGAATCTATAGGCAAGAAAGGTAGCGACCGTCCTGTTGCTCCTTCTGAATATGCTCATGCTATGGGTAACTCTACAGGCAGTCTTTGGGATCAGTGGAAAGCAATATATAAGTATCCTAATCTTCAGGGTGGTTATATCTGGGACTGGGTTGACCAGGGACTGAAAGTCAATACTGAAGATGGCGGTTTCTTCTGGGCATACGGAGGTGACTTCGGAACTAATATGCCAAGTGACGGTAACTTCTGCTGCAATGGTATCGTCAGCCCTGACCGTACTCCTCATCCTGCCATGAGTGAAGTGAAATATGCTCACCAGTATGTAGGTTTCGAGATGAAAGATGGGGAAAACGGTATATTCAATGTAACCAACCGTTATTACTTCACAAATCTAAAGAAATATATGATTACATATCTTGTCAAGGAGAATGATAAGGTAATTCGCCGTAACAAGATATCAATGGATATTGAACCGCAGGCAAGTAAAGAACTTAAAGTAGATGTAAGCGGTCTGAAGCAGAAAGCAGGTACTGAATATTTTGTTGAGTTCAGTGTAACTACCGTGGAGCCTGAAACACTTGTTCCTATCGGATTTGAACTGGCACACGAGCAGTTCCGTTTACCGGTAGAACCTCTGGAACGTGAATTTGCTGTTTCCGGTCCTGCCCTTAAGTGTAGCACAGAAGGTAATATTTTAAGCGTATCTTCTTCAAAGGTAAATTTCAAGTTCGACAGGAAAAGCGGAATTGTCACTTCCTATAAGGTTGGAGGAACAGAATACTTCAGCGAAGGTTTCGGTATTCAGCCTAACTTCTGGCGTGCTCCAAACGACAATGATTACGGAAGCCAGATGCCTAAACGCCTGCAGATATGGAAACAGTCAAGCAAAAACTTCAATGTAGTGGATGCTTCTGTAGAAATGGATGGTAAGGATGCCGTACTGAAAACCACATATCTTCTGGCTGCAGGAAATCTTTATATAGCAACATACCGCATACATCCTTCTGGAGTTGTAAAAGCTGACTATACCTTTACTTCTACCGATATGGAGGCAACAAAGACCGAATTGTCCGAAGCTACTCTTATGGCTACCTTCACTCCGGGTAATGATGCCATCCGCAAGGAAAGTTCAAAACTTGTGGTACCGCGTATAGGTATCCGTTTCCGTATGCCGGCCAATATGAATTATGTGACATATTTCGGTCGCGGACCTGAAGAAAACTATATTGACCGCAATAACGGTACACTCGTCGGTCTCTATAAGAACACTGCCGATGATATGTATTTCCCATACGTACGCCCTCAGGAAAATGGTCATCACACAGATACACGCTGGCTTAGCGTTGGCAGGAAAGGCGGAAAAGGTCTTACAATTTATGCCGACCAGACTATCGGCTTCAATACGTTGCGCAACTCAATAGAAGATTTCGACGGTGAGGAAGCGACATATTGCGACTATCAGTGGAACAACCGTGATGCGGAAGAACTGAAACATGATGTGTCAACTGCCAAAAACATCAAGCCAAGGCAGACTCACATCAGTGATATCAAGCCACGCGATTTTGTTGAAGTATGCGTAGATATGAAACAGATGGGTGTAGGTGGATACGACAGCTGGGGAGCCATTCCTGACAAACAGTATCTTATCCCGGCCAATCAGGAATATAAATGGGGATTTACCCTTGTTCCTTCCAGATAATATTGAAGCGAATAAATACTTCAAATATATGTTCTGAAATTCTGATAATTAAATCATAAAATAAAGGTCCCGAAACGGAAAATACTAGTGATTTCCATTTCAGGACCTTTACTGTTTATTGTCATTTCTAACTTATGTAATCTGAGCCATGAAGATTACAGAAGAAATTACATATTGGACACTGTTATCACTCAATAGTTTTCAGCATCTCCTTCACTGCAGCCTCCAACTGTCTGTCTTCACCTTTCAATACCTCTTCAGGAGAATTATAAACTTCTATGTCTGGCTGGAGTTCTTTGTTTTCAAGATACTCTCCGCGCATATTCATACATCCCACCTGTGGTATTCCGAAAACAATGCTTGGATCTATCTGTCTTTCCCACCATACGGCAGTCATTGTTCCGGGAACAGGAGTACCGATAAGCTTGCCTATACCAAGTTCCTTATAAACCCATGGGAAACCGTGAGCGTTACTATAGTTATCCTCACAAACAAGGACACATGACGGTTTGAGCCACTTGTTGAACGGATCGCTACCGATGTACTGTCCTCTAGGAACAAATCTCTGATATTCCTTTCCACTGAGCAGTGTGACAAGGTCATCGTGAAGCCATCCACCGCCATTATGACGTGTGTCAACTATCACCGCATCCTTGGTTCTGTTCTTCTCGCTCAACAGTTCGCTATATACTGTACGGAAGCTCGGACTATCCATTCCCTGTACGTGTACATATGCCACACGTCCTCCGGAAAGTTTTTCAACAAGCTGTTCATTACGTTTCACCCATCTCTTGTAAAGCAGATTAGACTGTTCGCCTGCGCTGATTGCCTTCACTGTAACATCAAAACGTTTTTTTGTTTCAGGATTATAAACTGAAAGAAGCACCTTCTTACCTGCCTTGCCTTCCAACATAGGATAATAATCAACGCCTGCCAAAATCTTTTCGCCATCTATTTTTTCGATGATACATCCTTCTGTTACACCTGTCTTCTTCACTGCGAAAGGTCCTTTAGCGATTATTTCCTTTATCTTCAAGCCATCTCCCGTGTATTCATTATCATAGAACACACCAAGACACGCAGTTGGGAACGAAGCTCCTGCCGCATAATATCTTGCTCCCGTATGAGAACCGTTTAGTTCGCCAAGCAGTTCGCTCAACATTTCCTGGAAATCATAGTTATTGTTTATATAAGGCAGGAAACGCTTATAGTTTTCATAATAGCCTTTCCAGTCTGCCCCATGCAAATCGGCAACATAGAACTTGTCTTCAACCTGTTTCCATATATGGTCGAACATATACATACGTTCATCATACGGACGATAATTGAAAGGAGCACTGAATTCCACATTCTTAGACTCTCCTTTCTCCATATTCACTTTTTTGATAGAAGAATTGCAGAGATACAGGTTTTCCTGTTTCTTGTCCGTCATCATAGATCCGTAACCTATATTCTTCATAACGATTGAAGTCTTATTCTCCTTCAGATCGTGCATCCACAGGTCATAACCATCCTCAAAGGCTGCCTGATAGTACAGTTTGTCACCTTTTGAAGAAAGTACAGCATCACCAAGATTAGAAGAGTTTACAGTCAGACGGATAATTCTGTCACGACAGTTTTCAAGATCGAATACCAAAGGCTTGACTTCGTCTTCCTTATCCTTCTTTTCATCTTTCTTCTTTCCTTTTTTCTTTTCGTTTTCCTTCTTCTCCGCATCCTCTTTATCTTTCTTTTCCTGTTCTTCCACAAGGGCAAGTTCTTCTTTACTCATGCGGAAACGTTCGTAAGCGTCAAGATCGAAAAACATGATATATACATCATCCTCAGAACCCCAACTGCCGTGACTGCGATAACCCGCACGGTCGCTTTTCCATATCATAGCCTTACCGCCCAGAACCCATTTCGCATCTCCGTCAGTATATCCGCTCTGAGTAAGATTATGTATTTCACCATTGCCTGACGCATTGACCAAAGCTACGTCGTTATTGTTCCAGCCGCCATGACCGATATATCCGGACAATAGCCAACGGCTGTCAGGGCTCCATTCAAACCACTGGTCACCGTCACTATAAGAATATTCGAACTTACCATCCATTACTGTGCGAACTGCCTTTGTCTTCAGATTAAGAACACGTAATGTTGTTCTGTTTTCAAGAAAGGCCACTTCCTTGCCGTCAGGACTATACTGAGGCTGGAATGAAGTCACATTACTGTTTATCAGTCTTTCTTCCTTGAATTCATTGGCATATGTAAACAACTCATCTTCTTTATTAACCAGCGAGGTCTGATATATCTGCCACAGACCGTTTCGTTCAGACGCATAGACTATACTTCTTCCGTCAGGTGAGAAATCTATATTCCTCTCCTGCTCAGGAGTGTCGGTAATCTGCTTTGTTGTCTTATATTCTACAGATGTTACATATACATCACCACGCAGGATGAAAGCTATCTCCTTGCCTTCAGGAGATACTGATATCTCCGTAGCACCTGACGATTTCAACCATTTCACCAGATGCTTGTCATAACTGTCTGCCACAATGCTGACATTGACTTTCTTTGGAGACTCTCCTTCTTTCACTGTATATATTTCTCCATTGAATCCATAGCACAAGGTTCCGTTTGAAGCAACTGAAAGGAAACGTACAGGATGGCCGGTATGAGACGTCAGACGTGTAATGTTCTTACCGTCAAGATCTGACTTGTAGATATTGAAACTACCTTCTCTCTCGCTCAGATAATAGAACGATTTTCCATCCGGAGTCCATACAGGAGTTCTGTCTTCACCGTCGAAAGAAGTAATTTTCCTGTAACTTTTTTCTGTTCCTTCCTGTTCTGTGCAGAGCCAAATATCACGTGTTATGGATGATGTGTGATGTTTACGCCATGCGTCTTCATATCCCTTCTTGTCATGATAAAGAAGAGACTTGCCATCAGGACTGATGCTGATATCCTCCATAGGTATAGACGAGAACATCACAGGTCTGCCTCCATCTGTTCCTACTTCATATATCTGCGGGAACTGAGAACTGGGGAAAGTCATATCCTGAGCATCAGGCATAACTGCAGCCTGAAAAAGCACATGACTGTTGTCGCGAAAAGCGTATGGCACCTCATTTCCGGAATGAGTGGTAAGTCTTCGTGGCACTCCACCGTCCTTGCCTACAATAAATATATCCATACTACCTTCCCTGTCGGAAGCAAAAGCAATATTCTTTCCGTCAGGACTCCACACAGGATGTGTGTCATGTCCCTGATTGGAAGTTATCTGCAATGCCTTACCACCTTTGACAGGTACGGTGTAAATATCACCCTTGTAAGTAAAAGCTATCTGCTCGCCGTCAGGAGAAATAGCGCAATAGCGCATCCATAACGGAGAATCCTCAGCATACGATGCCACTCCGGCAATAGAAACGACCGTTGCGAATAAAAGTCTTTTCATAAGCTTAATTTTGTAATTTTTTAAATACCTGTTTATAAATATAATCGTAATACAAAAATCACAAAATTCCGTAATTTCAGCAAGAAATGAACAGAAAACTTTGAATCAGACTCTAATTCCTTTTATTATCCGATATATTCTTCAAGAAAGCAAGCAGCATATTAATTACCTTTTATTCTGGTGTTCTTGACATTGTGCGAAGAAAAACATATATTTGTAACGACTAATCATCTATTAAAAGAGCAACACTTGTATGGCTAATATTTATCCGGTAGGGATACAGAGTTTCGACGAAATCCGTAAAGGTGGATATATTTATATCGACAAGACAGAATATATCCACGAATTGATTAAAAACGGGAAATATTACTTTCTGAGCCGTCCGCGACGTTTCGGTAAAAGCCTTCTTATTTCGACCATAGAAGCATACTTTCTAGGCAAAAAAGAACTTTTCAATGGTCTTGCCATGGAAAATCTTGAAAAAGAGTGGATAGAATATCCTGTATTGCATATAGATCTGAACAATCAAAAATATGAGTACAAAGACAGTTTGGACGAGATTCTTAACAACACATTAACACACTGGGAAGAGCTATACGGAGCAAGGGAAGCAGAAAGCAGTCTTTCCTTACGTTTTCAGGGAGTTATACAGCGTGCTGCAGAAAAGGCCGGTAAAAACGTTGTCATACTGATAGATGAATATGACAAGCCTATGCTACAAGCAATAGGAAATGAAGATCTTCTGACAGAATACAGAAACACCCTGAAAGCATTCTACGGAACTTTGAAAAGCTGCGACCGATACATAAAGTTTGCACTGCTTACAGGAGTTACAAAATTCAGCAAAGTCAGTGTGTTCAGTGATCTTAACAATCTTATGGACATCTCCCTGTCAAGGCGTTTCGCCAATATTTGCGGAATTACAGAACATGAACTGCACCGCGACTTCAAGGAAGACATAAAAATAATGGCCGAAAAGAACGACATGACCGAAGAGGAGATGAAGGATACTCTGAAAATATGGTACGACGGATATCATTTTGCCGACAAGAGCGAAGATATCTACAATCCTTTCAGTATTCTGAACACCTTTGCAGAAATGCAGTTGGGAAGCTACTGGTTTGAAACCGGCACACCGACATTCCTGGTGGAACTGCTTAAGAAAAGCAATTACGATCTGAACAGATTCAATAATGAAATGGCATCGTCAGATTCATTAGGAGGAATTGAGTCTATATATGTAAATCCTGTACCTATTCTTTATCAGAGCGGGTATCTGACTATCAAAGATTTCGACAAGGAGTTCAGACTATACTATTTGGGATTTCCCAACCGTGAAGTAGAAGAAGGATTCAACCGTTTCCTGTTGCCATACTATGCGTCTGTAGAGAACGGCAACACTACATTCCAGATAAAATCATTTATCAATGATGTACGCAATGGAGATATAGATTCATTCATGATACGCCTGCAAAGTTTCTTTGCCGATACCCCTTACGAACTGGCAAGAGAACTTGAATTGCACTATCAGAATGTTCTTTTCATAGTCTTCAAGCTATTGGGTTTCTATACCGAAGCCGAATACCATACTTCGAACGGAAGAATTGACATGATAGTCAAGACAAACAATTATATCTACGTTATGGAATTCAAACTTAACGGCAGTGCCGAAGAAGCTATAAAACAGATAAATGAAAAAGAATACGCAAAACCATTCGCTTCCGACACCCGCAAATTGTTGAAGGTAGGCATTAACTTCAACAATAAGATAAGAGGAATAGAAAAATGGATAGTTGAAGAATAATATTTATTTTTGCAACTGATAATAACAACAAACATACATACAATGATGGAAACAGGATTAAAACACGTCAGCACAGTGACCGTAAGTGCTGCCAACACAGCCCTCACAATGGGTTCGGGCGATATGGAAGTTTTCGCTACACCTGCAATGGTAGCTTTAATGGAGAATGCGGCAATGAACGCAGTCGCGCCCCATCTGCCGGAAGGCTCCACCACTGTAGGAGCAATGATGGAAACATCTCATATCAAGCCATCAGCTTTGGGAGAAACAGTTAACGCAGAAGCTATACTTGAAGAAATAGACGGCAGAAAGCTTACATTCAAGGTTACTGCATCTGATTCAAAAGGTACAATAGGCGAAGGAAAACATATCCGCTATATAGTAGATAGAGAACGTTTCCTCTCTAAACTGAAATAAGAAAAACCTTAAACAATAAACCAATACGGACCGTTTCAGTCTAATATGTGAAACGGTCCGTATTCTTTTCTATATCCTCTTCAATTTCCATTTTCCCCGATGCAGATATATACTGCAGAAGATGAGCAGGAATCCTCCGTAAACATGTTCCGAAGTCCAGCACCAAGCCACATCGAGCCTCATCACCTGAATTATCAATGTGATATACGCAGCATAAATCACCAGAGTTGACAGCTCCAGCATAAACGCCATACGCGTATTTCCCGTACCCGATACCGATTGAAAATATATATTCGATGCAGCCGTAAGCCATGTAGTGGTACAGAACACCCACAACGACGGGATTGACGCTTCTATAAGATCAGGCATATCTGTATAGATGCCTAATACCACAGTGGGAAATACCGCAAACAAAATGGTCAACGGTAAAACAATAGACAGCGCCAGTTTTATATGCTGATGCACCGTACAGACCACACTGTCAGCCTTACCTGCACCTATCTGATTACTTACGAGCGAACCGCACGTGGAAGCAAACGCAGATATTATCATAAACGTGATACCGGAGATGTTCCTTATGATATTTGTTATCGCAAGCGGACGTTCGCCCAGATGCTCCACATAAAGAAAGAATATAAACCATGTGGAAAGCGATACGAAATTCTGAATCATTGTCCACAGAGAGACATTAAGAATTCTTCTGAGTTTATCCGTATTGAATGAACTGAACCTGTTCAGACCATATTTCTTCAGGTCTATTTTCCTAACGGTATATGTTATGAAAAAGATCAGTGATACAAGCTCCGCAAGCGACGAACCTATTGCCGCACCTGCTATTCCAAGAGCCGGAAATCCCAACTTACCGAAAATCAGGATATAATTGAAAACAATGTTCGAGCCCACCATCACAAGCGAATTCAGAGTAAGAGTCTTGGTCTGGGTAGTACCGACAAAGAAAGCCCTGAACATCACAGCCACGAATGAGAAGAAGAATCCGAAAGCCCTCCAGTGAATATAACTCTCGGCGGCAGCATAAATATTCTGCGACGAAAGTATCTTCGGAAGCAACCACGGCGTTATCAACTCGGTAAGAGTAAACGCGGCCGCTGCCAGAAAAATCATGAAATACACTCCCTGATAAAATATGTCGCCTATCTCGGAATATCTCTTTTCGCCGTTCCTTCGCGCCATCAGTATCTGCGAACCGATACTGAAACCGAAACCTATCATGAAAATAGCGATATAATATACTCCGGCTATGGCAGAAGCACCAAGCTCTATCTCTCCCACCCGCCCCAGGAAGGCTGTATCGGTCATACCTATTGCCTGCTCCATCACAAGGCTGATAAGTATGGGATAGGCTATGGTCAGAATTTCTTTAGAGGTATATGCTTTTTTCTGATAGTTATTCATATAAATATCTTTAGTCAATCATCGGGCAAAGATAATACAAACTTCAATAAAAGAAAATACAAAACCTGGGATACAATGAAATACACATCATGAAATTGACATTAATGAAAGAATGAATAGCAGGATTTGTTTATTCAATCCATGTCAATTTATGCCATAAATACTCCAATGGTCCTTGCTTATGATAATTAAACCAGAAACGACTGAAAATAATCTGTACTACTAATACCATGATTGCAAGCACTATACTCAAAGAAGTTCCAACAACCAAACCCAAGTGTAGCCCCCAAGGATAAAACAGGAAAGTGCAAATTACACTCTGACCGATGAAATTTGTCAGGCTCATTCTTCCGTATATCCTCATATAATGCCACAAAGCCGCATTCTGACTTTTGTAATAAATCCAAAGCAACAAATTGACCATACAGACAGAAGAAGATAGATTATAATACATTCTCAATGGAATATTGCCAACAGCAATCACTGCTATATACAATAACACAGACAAGACCAAAGAATACAAAGTCATTCTCTTATAAAACGAAACATCACGGATAAAAAAACCAGTTCGATAAGTCAGCATACCGATACAAAAAAGCCCTAAGGCCTGTGACATTCTCCCAGTCTGAAAAGCCCAAAGCAGACATCCTTTAACACCATCCGTAACATTCATCTTCACAGTCTCAACAAAATCACCGGTTTTCAATGTATTACCCATATTTTCATAAAACACACCATAGCTGTCATCAAACAGATGAAAGGCATAATTCAACCATTCAAGAGGTTGAAGCAAAAAGAAAAACCCCACCCCAAAGAGAACTTTATTACCAGCATGTCTCAAAAACATTACAGGTATCATACACAAGGCATAGAAAATCAGCGGGTCGCCTCCTGCAAAAAAAGCCGCGTTGAAAAATCCGAAAAGAGCTAACAATAACATTCTCCACATCATCCGGTACTTCATATCCATGCCTTTAGACATCCTTTTGTCCAATCGAAGTGCATAAGTAAATCCGAAAAGCAAGGCAAAGACAGAATAGGCTTTACCCTCAAATATGAAATACAGGAAAGACTTCAATATTTCATCCAGTTGCAGAAGCCATTCGGGTGAACTTTTGGGAATACCGGAATAAAGAAAATGATTAGACGAATGTATAAGAATTATAGCTGAAATGGCAAAGCCACGCAATGCGTCAACAGCATTGATACGCCCAATACCTGTCATCCCATTATCCATTTGCCCAATTTCCCTGATTTTCTTACTACATAAACAAAGCCCCAGGTAACCGAAAGAAGCAGTATAGTACATACTATCATTTTCACCATTGTATGCAAAGGCAATGACTCGACAAGCATATAGCATGGTCCAAGGAAAAGATAATGCGACATCCAGATGCCAAACGTGCAGGTGGAAATGCTGACCGCAAAACGTCTGACTGCAACGGATTGGAATTTTAACTTTTTAACAGCAAGGAAAATAGGGAGAGTCATCAACAGTACATTAGGAGAACAATATGTAAAGAACAGTTCCACCAGTTCTACAGGCTGACCCGGAACCGCTGTTATGGACTTAAAACCGAAGAAGGTAATGCAATAGCCTACAACAAAAGAAGGGATGCCAATAACAGCCAACTTAGTCCAGCTTAGGTCAATATTATTTTTTATAATATAATGACCTAAAAGTAAATAGCCATTGAATCCGGCAAAATAATATAATAAACCAAACTCATTCCAAGAACATGTACCCCAAAGGTCTTTTGTAAGATATTCTCTTAAATAAGGAATGAAAAGTGATACAAGCCAAAGAGGCAGAAATACTTTCTGTTCTTTTAGCGATGCCTGTCTGACCCATGCTGAGAAAATTGGCATATAAAGATACAGTCCTATAAGAAGATATACATACCACATCTGCACCGCGAACATAGAAAAATTGAAAGGAATCATCAGGATGTTATGCAAGACACCTGCAAAAGACTGATCAGGTTCTGCCCACGCAAAGGAATCATTAATTACAGTGGGTGAAAGTCCCAGTAGTCCGGTTATCCATGGAAAAAGGTTATACAGAACAGACCATATTAAAAAAGGAACAAGAAGTCTGGTCAGACGTTTTTTATAGAAAGCTGAAATATTCTCTTTTACAGGCAGAAGCAAAGCACCCGTAACCATAACAAACAGAGGTATGGCAGGACGCATAAACGAGCCATAGAAACTACCCCAAAGATTATACAATGGTTCAGAACGCTCAGCCGGAGTAACATTATCCGTACAATGTACTGCTATCATCATGAAGATTGCGATAAATTTCACAAAGTCAAGCCATACAATACGCTTGTTTTCTTTTTCAATCAGTTGTGTTCTCATGTTTTTTTGCTACAAAAGTAGCCACCACATTAAACACATTTTTTGACCTATATCAAAAAGCAATTATAAATGACTACTTTTCAGCTCTTATCCTGCTTAAAGTAGATATTGATATGCCAAGGAATGAAGCAATATATCCCAAATTCACCCTCTGGCATATATCCGGAAATCTCTTCAAAAGAACATTGTATCTCTCTTTTGCCGTCATGGTAAGATTATCAATCATTACACATTGTAAAGTAAGAAGACACTCCTGATGAATAACCCTGCCCCAATTAGCAATCTCAATATTGGTTTCATACAGTTTATTCAGAATATTTATCGGTATTGAATACGCAATAGTTGGTTCCACTGTTTCAACAAATTCAAACCCGGCTTTATTATGATATAAGCATAACAGCCCGAAAGTAATGTCACCTTCTTTTGAAAACCATGTAGTATGTTCATCACCATCCACCAAGCAATAAGAACGAGTCAAACCTTTTTCTATAAAGTAAACATTTCTATCAATAATACCGTCTCTTATAATTAAATGCTTAGACGGAAAATAATGTACAGTAAAATGCTCAATAAGTTGATTTATAGATTCATCAGAAACCGGATAATAACTTTTTATGGATTTTATTATATTGGGAAAAGTCATAAGTATCAGTTAAGTTCAGATAAAAATATTCTCAGTAAATCATATTAAATTTCACCTTCACATCCTTCACATAAATATACCTCCTCTACCTCAGTAATGGAATTGGTAAGCTAAAGATGCAAGATTCCAATTAAGGCTTAATACCTATACAAACTTCGCATTCATGAAAAGAAATAATTTTACAATCACATCTAAAACATAAAACTAAATCCTTTCTTCTGCGAAGCATTGAACTTTTCAATTTCTAACAAAAGAGACTTCTTTAATTGGCCGAACATGAAATCAAGAAAATACCGATTGTTTTCTTCCTCCTGTGATTGACGTAATGAAAGAATATACTCTTCTCTGTCTTCAATGAAAACCTTTGTAGGGAAAAGATTATGGCAGAACTGAATATAATTCATCAACAGACGTGCAGTCCTTCCGTTTCCATCGACCCACGGATGGATAGTCACCAAATTGAGATGGGCATTGAAACTTAATTCATATTGTTCACGCAATGTTTCGACTGCATTCTGCCTTTGCTGCAATACATTGCAAAATTCTTCTACTTTTACAGGGACTTTCGGATAATTCATATATGAGAATCCGCCAAAACCGGCAGTAACACCGCAAAGCCGGAAATCACCTTTCGAAGAATCGAATGATCCACCCATTACATTATATGTAGTACCTGTAGTACGCATCAGTGCAGCATTCAATCTCTGCAAAAATTCCGCTGTAACCGAAATTTTACGTTTGGCTTCATCTTTAGCTAGTTCGTATGCATTCTTTAAGTCCTCATTCATCAAATGATATACGAGTGGCTTTCCATTAGCAGTCAAACCCTCATCAAACAACATTTGAGTTTCCACTTCTGTAAGAGTAGAACCTTCGATAGCAGTAGAATGGGTTATAAGAGAATAGAGGTAGTACTTATCATAGTCCACCGACTCACTGATACCAAGCTTCTGAAATTCCTGATATAGTTGTTCAATCTCCTGCCAAACCACTGACTGCATATCTTGTAATTGATTGGTTGATTTTTTCAAAAATACATTCTTTTTATGTCTTAACAAAAGAAAAGAAATTGTTTTTACATGTAAAAACAAAAAAAGCTAAGTAATAGTCATTCCTATACTTAGCTTTTTTTCTTGTACCCAGACCCGGTACAAGGCATAGAAATCATAGGAAAATAAAAGAATTTATCTTCCTTATTATCAGTCATTTGTATATTTCTTATTTTCTCCATTTTTGCCATATTTTGCCCATTTTTCGTCATTAAGTACACTTTTAGTACACTTTGAAATTTCATATTCTTTTGTACCTTTGCAATATCGAAAAACAAAAGAAAATCAATTATTTAGCGTAATCACCCGGTTACGGTATCTAAATCGGGATAAAACCTCTAAACAATGGCAAAGTTAGAAAATAAAACGAAAGAAAACCCTAAATTGGAGCAAAACAGGCTGTCGGACGGCAGAATTAGTTTGTATCTGGAGTATTATTTGGGTAGAGAGGAAAAGCCTGTATTGGATGAAAACGGTAATCAGGTGTATTATGAAAGCGGTAAGATGCAGGGAAAGCCGAAGTTCGCTATCAAGCATCACAGGCGAAAAGAGAACCTCAGCCTGTATCTGATAGAGAAGCCACGTACCCCTGCGGAACGCCAGCAGAACAAGGAAACACTGGAGCTTGCTGTAAAAATACGTGCCGAACGTGAACAGGAGTTTAAGGAAAGTATGTTGGGCTACCGTCTGAAAAAAGACCGGAACGTGAATTTCTTGGATTATTTTCAAGCCTATATCAATGACTACACCAAGAAAGACATTCGGATGGTGCAAATCGCCTTAAGCCGTTTCAAGGACTTTTTGAAGGAGCATTACCCGATGTACGAGTTCGGCATCAAGCCTGAACTTATCACGAAGGACATGATGGAACAGTTCGTAGCTTATCTGCAATCCCGGAGCGTGGGCGAAGGGGCTAAAAGCATCTTCCAGCGTTTCAAGAAGATTATCCACTATGCGATTGACCACGATGTGATGCTGAAAGACCCCTGCAAAGGCGTTACCTGCAAGGCGGATAGCCAGATACTACGCAAGGACGTGCTTTCGCCGGAAGAAATCCAGCGGTTGATTGCGTGCCATTATGACAACGAGAACCCCAACGTAAGGCGTGCGTTTATCTTTTGCCTGTATTGTGGCTTGCGCTTCTGTGATGTGAAAGACCTTACCTATAAGAATATCGACTACGCTAATAAGCTGCTAAAATTTGAGCAGAACAAGACCAAAGGTCATTCCGCCAGTAGCGGTGTGGTCATTCCGCTCAATGACGGTCTTCTTTCGCTTGTGGGAGAACCGCCGGCAGACGGTAACAAAGACGCTCTCATCTTCAACCTGCCTTCGTATGAAAGTTGCTGCAAATCCGTCAAGCGTTGGGTGAAAAGAGCCGGGATAGATAAGCACATAAGCTGGCATTGCGCCCGTCACTCATTCGCCGTGAATATCCTCAACAATGGGGCGAACATCAAGACGGTTGCCAGCCTGCTCGGGCATAGCGGACTGAAACATACGGAGAAATACACCCGTGCGGTGGATAAATTGAAAGAGGAGGCGATAAACAGCCTGCCGGAATTAAAGTTTTAACCATAAAAGACTTACCTTTGCAATTATGGACTTTGAAGCATTAGTAAAACATATCAGCACGATACAAAGCACGTTGCAGGCGCAAGCCGCACACACTGTCCGCCGAATTCACAGACCCAATTCGGCACACGGTGAGTGCCGAATTACAATCCGTTAATAATCAACCAAGTGAATGGAATACACAAGCTGATAGATTATTTGAAAGATTACCGTATTCTCATTTAAAGTTTATTTCTAAAATAGAAAATCCGGTCAAACGTGCTTTCTATGAAATGGAAGCAATAAGGGGTTGTTGGTCAGCAAGAGAACTGGAGCGGCAAATCAATTCCCTCTATTACGAGCGCAGCGGATTGTCGAAAAACAAAGAAGCCTTATCTGCTTTGGTGCAACGGCAAGCCATGCCGCTGCAGCCCAAAGACATTATTAACACGCCCGTTACGTTGGAGTTCTTGGGATTGAACGACCGTGCTTTGGTAACGGAAAACGACTTGGAGCAATCCATTCTGGACAACCTGCAACGCTTCCTGTTGGAAATGGGACATGGCTTCTGCTTCGAAGCACGCCAAAAGAGAATCCTGATAGACGGGGATTATTTCTTTGCCGACCTCGTGTTTTACCACCGCATTTTGAAATGCCATGTCATCGTGGAATTGAAGATAGACAAGTTCCGCCACGAATACGCTTCGCAACTGAACCTATATCTTAACTACTTCAAGGCGGAAGTGATGCAACCCGACGACAATCCGCCTGTCGGCATCCTGCTTTGCACCGAGAAGGGCGACACGTTGGTAAAATACGCCACTGCCGGATTAGACCAGAACATCTTCGTGCAAAAGTATATGATAGAACTTCCCACTGAAGAGGAAATTAAGAAGTTCATTTCAACTGCAAACTATTAGCAATAAAAAACACTACTGGCGAAAAGAAGGAAAGCCATTCTTTCTCTTTTCGCCAGCACGTTTATTACTGCCAACAAGAATAGGTTTAGGTTAGTTTGGATGTATATACAAAAGACAGAACTAAACCGTAAATGCAGACGATAATTATAGCAAGTCACTTATGATACATTCTGTTCTTCCAAAACTATATTAGCATCATTATCGCATTTTTCAGGCTTAATCCGCTCTATACGACGAATATGTTTTGCCCTATTAGCTATAATTAACGGTACACGCTCGACAACAACAACCGATGTGTCAAGCCCCAACGCACTCGGTTCTCCAATGCCTATCTTTCTAATTAAGGCATAAAGGCTCATCAGCAAATTTTGTCGGCGGTTACGGGAATCTTCAGGATAATATATCCGGTGGATAATAATAAAGCGAAAATCACCCGGTATGCCATTCTTATGCAATGAAGGATAAGAGCTTGTTAGTTCTACTTCACCATCCGCAACAAGGTCATCAACTACTTGTCGTAAATAAAGGCTCACGCGCGGTTCTATACGAAAACCTATACGCATGGTTATACTAAACAATGTCCCTTTTATTAATGTGGAACAATTATATTCAAGTGTGTCTGGTGTATCCACAAATTCAAGGTTAATAAGCCAATAATGATCTGCCCGTTTAGGTTGCTTATTGATTATGGAATACAACAATTTATCGTCCACACAACCTTCTTTGTCTGTATGATTCACATAGACAAGATTAGAAGCATATTTGGATATGCTTTCGTCCGCCTTAATATCAGAAATAATGTTGTAGTATTCACTTAACCGTTTGGAAGACATATGTTTTCGACGAATTTTGTTGGCACTTACCCATACAAACATGATAAAACATAATAATCCACCTATTAACAGCGTAAACCAACCTCCGACCATAAATTTGGACAGGTTTGCAGCAAGGAAAATACCTTCAATAACACAATATCCGCCGACAAACAGTATTGATAGAATGCGTGGAATGTTATGTATATGCAAATAGAATCCCAACAACAATGTTGTCATCAACATTGTAATAGTTATGGCAAGTCCATAAGCGGCTTCCATGTGGGTGGAATCTCGAAACAACAATATAGTAAATATTACTCCAATATACATTACAAGGTTTACCATTGGAATAAATGACTGACCTTTTACGTTGGTAGGGTGCTTAATACGCATACGAGGCCAGAAATTCAAGTTCATAGCTTCACTCAATATGGAAAATGAACCGCTTATTAGAGCTTGGCTCGCAACAATAGCTGCCCCGGTAGCCATTGCTATGGAAAACAACAGTATTTCTTGTGGCATGATTGAATAAAATGGGTTCACTGTACCTTCTGCACTTTCCGGATGATGCAATACCCACGCTCCTTGCCCCAAATAATTTAGAATAAGCATCACCTTTACAAATATCCAACTGACCGTAATATTTCGTCTGCCACAGTGCCCTAAATCAGAGTATAAGGCTTCTGCACCAGTGGTACACAAGAAAACGGCACCCAATATCAGAAACCAGTGGGGGGATTCCACTAATAACCGTATGGCATAGTAAGGATTGAATGCCTTGAATACTTGAGGATAGGAAGTCAGACTGATAGCTCCGGCGATTCCAAGAAGCAGGAACCAAAGTAGCATAAATATGCCAAATGACCGTCCTATATTTTCTGTACCAAAACGCTGAACGAAAAATATAATGGTAATAATGGTCAGTGTAATAGGAATCACAGGCAGATGCGGACTGATACTTTCAAGTCCTTCTATGGCAGTTGTGACCGTAATGGCTGGAGTGATAATACCATCAGCAAGCAAAGTGCTCGCACCGATAATGGCAATGATGTAAATCCACCTTCTTCTGTGGCGGCGTAAAAGGGCATAAAGCGCAAGTATGCCACCCTCCCCGTTATTGTCGGCACGGAGAGCCACCAGCACATATTTCACCGTAGTCTGAAGAGTAAGCGTCCATATGATACAAGACAATGCGCCTAAAACATAATTTTCATCAAGAGCTTCTCCAGTATGAATGATGGCTTTCATAACATAGAGTGGCGATGTTCCAATGTCACCAAAAACAATACCCAATGTGATGAGTAACCCGGCAAATCCAAGTTTATGTTGAATATTGCCTTCTTTTGATAAGTTTGCCATAAAAAGTAGTTTTTTGTTCTACATATATTTGTTTTCCTTTTAAGCGGCGCAAATATAAAATAAAATCTTAACAATAAGATTTCACTTTTCTTTTTTCGTGAAAAATATCATATAAACCTTGACGATGGTCAAGGGACAAAGAGATAGAACTTACTTACCATATTTTCTCTCAAATAAATCCTTATTCTTTTTTCCCCATTCGAGCATAGCATCAATAATTGGGATAAGAGTAAGTCCAAGAGACGTTATTGAATATTCCGAGCGAGGTGGAAGCTCGGGGAATATGGTTTTCTTTACCAGACCATCTTCTACCAATTCTTTCAATTGTATGTCTAACACTCTTGGAGTAGCTTCTGGTAATGCCTTATGAAGCTCACTGGGCCGCATCGAGCGATAACGCAACTCATCCAATATACACGATTTCCATTTAGAGTCTATAAGACTCATGGTCAATCGTAACGGGCAATCCAAGTCTATAGGTATTTTTCGTTCGTACATATTATTCTGTTTTTGTGGTAAAATTACTAATAATATACAGAAGAATAAGTATACCGAATAAATTTTCGGTATATGAATAATTTTACGGTACTTGTATAAACAGAGGCTACCGCCTAACTTTGCAATAGAATTAATAACACATAAAATATAAAATTATGAGAGCTAATATTGAAGAATACAAAGCAGTGGAAAACGCTGCCATGAAATTTGTTAAAAGTGTAGCAGAAGGAAACAGTAGTTATGCAAAAGATCTATTTGTCGATGAAGCAGTCTTATTCGGCTATTTGGATGGCAAATTAGAACACGGTTCCATCGAGCAATTCTACCATAATGTTGATACGGTAAGTGCTGGTAATAACTTTAAGGCACGTATAGACATCGTTTCTGTGGAAGAAACTGTAGCAGTTGTGCGTGTATTAGAAGAAAAATGGGGCGACAGAATTGATTTTACAGATTATTTGCTCCTGTTAAAGATAAACAACGAATGGAAATGCGTAGCAAAAGCATATAATCAGAACTCAGATACTATTCAAAAATAAAAGGTGGAAATATCATGAGAATAACAGTTATCACAGGTAGTCCACGCAAACATGGCAACAGTTTCGCCATGACAGAAACTTTTATAAAGGAAGCAGAACATTGTGGGCATGAAATAAAACGTTTTGATGCAGCATTTATGAAGATTGGAGGCTGCCATGCCTGTATGACATGTTACAAGACTGGGAAAGCCTGTTCTTTCAATGAAGAATTTGACATTATCGCATCTTCAATAGTTGACTCCGATGCCATTGTATTTACCATGCCCGTTTATTGGTATTCAATACCGGCACAGATAAAGGGAGTTATTGATTGTATGTTTTCACTTGTGGTAGGCGGAAAGGAAGTTGCCGGAAAGAAATGGGGACTGATAACATGCTGTGAAGAAGACGGTCCGACCGTCATGGATGGTGTTCGTATTTCTATGGAAAGAACTGCAGCTTTGCTGAAATGGGAACTGGCAGGAGAAGTGCTCATACCAGGTGTACTGAATGAGGGAGAGATAAAGAATACTGATGGCTGCAAACAGGCGGCAGAACTGGCTTATAAATTTTGACAACAAATGAAAGTATTACTTATAAATGGCAGCCCTCATAAAAAGGGCTGCACTTATACGGCATTACACGAAGTGGAAACAACATTACAACAAAATGGAATAGAGACTGAAATGCTTCATTTGGGTAAAGCGCCTGTTTCTGGTTGTATTGCTTGTATGAATTGCATGACGACAGGTTTTTGTTTCCAAAAAGATATCGTACGAGATATCCAGATGAGGTTGGATGAATTTAACGGAATCGTCATAGGTTCCCCCGTCTATTATAGCGCACCGACAGGTCAACTGATTTCGTTTTTGAACAGATTATTTTTTGCCACAGAAAAACGTATGGCTGGCAAACTGGGAGCATCTGTAGTTTCTTGCCGACGGGGAGGAGCCTCTGCAACCTTTGAGCAACTCAATCAATATTTCACGATTTGCAACATGCCTATTGTATCATCTCAATATTGGAATTCTGTACATGGCTTCACACCTGATGATGTTAACCAAGACAAAGAAGGGCTACAAACCATGAGAGTCTTGGGGCAAAACATGGCATGGCTACTGAAATGCATTGAAAGCGGCAAGAAAGCAGGAATAGAAAAGCCAACATACGAACCAAGGCTAAGAACCAATTTCATTTAATAAAAGATGAAAGTTCATAATCAGGTCATGCTCGTTCCTGACTTTCATCGGTATTTATGCCATAATATCCGCGTCTTTCAGCACGGTTTCTTGCGGATTAGGGAATAATGATATTGTTCTAACCTTTAGCGAATGCCAAATTATTCATAACTTTGGATTATGACAAAAGACAATTTAATCAATCATATTTTTAATCATAATACAGCAGAAACCTTGCCCATTCCACCTAAGACCATATTGCTGGAGGAAGGTAAGATTGCGGATAGGATATACCTTATCCGCAAAGGTTGTCCGAGATTGTTTTTCTACAATGAGGGAAAGGATATAACCTTCCAGTTTTTCTTCGAGGGAGATTTCGTGGCTTCATTTGACAGTCTGTACAAAGGTACACCGAGCCTGTTCTAACTGGAAAGTATCGAGCCGTCAGAAGTCCTGTTTATAAAGAAAGAAGACTTCTACAATAAGATAGAAGGCAATTCTTCATTAAGAAAGCTATATGAAGAGAAAATTATAGAGAGGTTCAGCTTCTACCAGCACCTGTTCCTGTCCCGTATCAAGAATACACCACAGCAAAGGTACGAAGAACTGTTGAAGGAATATCCAAATATCATCCAACGAGTGCCGCAACATTACATAGCTTCCTATCTTGGCATTACTCCTGTTTCGCTCTCCCGCATCAGAAACCATCGCTAAGCTCCATTTCTTTACAATTGTTATCGTCCGTTTCCGATAAAGTAGTGACCTTTGCACCATTAAATTTGGAAATGTATGAAAAAAGTTTTTGTAATCGACTGGATTTTAATCGTTGTATTCATCGTGTCTGCCATTTCAGGAATTGGTCTGCACATAGCCGGACATGGGAACAGCCACGAAGTATGGCATAACTGGGCAGTGGTTCATGTCGTGAGCAGTGTATTGTTCCTTGTTGCCATCATATTCCATGTGACAACACACTGGGGGTGGTATAAGGGAATCATAAAAAACGGAATAGGCAGGAAAAGCAAGGTTACAGCAGTTCTGTCTATCATATTTTTATTGCTGTCCGTTACAGGTATCGTATTACTTGGAGTAAGCGGAGCAAACTCTCCACTTGGACTGTGGCATTATAAAATAGGTATCATAATGATAATCATAGCTATCGGGCACATTATAAAGCGATTGTCTGCTCTTCGCAAGTCCTTAAATACAAAAAACAGTAAGTTCCCGATATTTATAGCTTAGAACTTTCTTTAGTAACTTGTAAGAGGATATTCGGGAACAATTTGGGAACATTAATATAAAAAGGAAAGAGCTAAATATTTGATTTGCAAATACTTAGCTCTTTTTCTTGTACCCAGACCCGGGGTCGAACCGGGATGGATGTTACTCCACTGGTGTTTGAGACCAGCGCGTCTACCGATTCCGCCATCTGGGCTTGTTAACTTTCTATTCTCTGTCGGAATGAGGCGACTCGAACGCCCGACCCCTACGTCCCGAACGTAGTGCGCTACCAACTGCGCTACATTCCGAGTGAGAATTTTTCGTTTGCGGATGCAAAGGTATTCATAAAATCGGTATTTGCAAAACTTTTGTAATATTTTTTGCTCGAAAACATAAAATATCATTGTTGAATATAGGAAAATTCATACTTTTGAGCCGCAAAAGTATATTTTATAAGCTATAAACACCATGACAACAATATATCTTGCACGCCACGGACAAACGGAAGAAAACCTTATGAGGATTTTTCAGGGACATCTGCCGGGAACACTGACAGCCGATGGTATTGAGCAGGCACGAAACCTGGGAAAGGAACTTGAAGGTATCCAAATAGACTGCATACTGAGCAGCGACCTTAAACGTGTAGTCGATACAGTGAACTATGCCATGGCAAACAGACATCTGCCTTGGGAAAAGACAAAATTGCTCAGAGAAATAGACTGGGGGAAATGGACAGGGCTAAAGATAGACTCAGTTGATAAACAGAATCCTCCGGAAGATGCCGAAACCAAAGAAATGCTTTATGAACGTGGAAAGCGTATAGTGGAATATATAAAAGAGAAATACTCCGGGAAAAATGTACTGGTAGTGGCACATGGACTTATCAACCGATCCATCCAGGCTCATATATTGGGAGTAGATATAAACGAGCTTTACAACATTCCGCACATGAAGAATGCCGAAGTGAGGAAATTCACTTTATAAACAGAAAAGAGAGTTATTAACAAAAAAGAAAGTTATTAACAGGTATATGCAAAGCTGTTAATAACTTTCTTTTTTATGTATCTATATCAACCGGAAATCAAGGATGAACCAGAGTTCCAATGTTTTCTCCAGACATAACTTTTTTCAGATTACCAACTGTATCCATATCGAATACAATAATAGGCAGATTGTTTTCCTTACACATACATGTAGCAGTCAGGTCCATAACTTTAAGTCCGCGTGCAAGAACTTCATCATATGTTATTTCGTCGAACTTGGTTGCTGTAGGATCCTTCTCAGGATCAGCAGTATAGATACCATCTACACGAGTACCCTTCAACATTACATCGGCCTCAATTTCAATACCTCTCAATGAAGAGCCTGTATCTGTAGTGAAGAACGGATTTCCTGTACCGGCAGACATGATTACCACTTCGCCGTTTTCCATTGCTTCGATGGCTTTCCATTTGGTATAGAACTCACCTATCGGTTCCATGCGGATTGCTGTAAGCACACGTGCTTTCACACCTGCTGCCACAAGAGCAGAGCTAAGTCCGAGGCTGTTGATAACTGTAGCAAGCATACCCATCTGGTCACCTTTCACACGGTCGAATCCCTTACCAGCACCGCTAAGTCCGCGGAAGATGTTACCACCGCCAATCACAATACCAATCTGCACACCCATATCGTGTATTTCCTTGATCTGCTGTGCATACTCGCCAAGGCGCTTTTCGTCTATACCGTATTTCTTTTCTCCCATCAGGCTTTCACCGCTCAGCTTAAGGAGGATTCTTTTGAATTTAGCCATAACTTTTTATCGTTTATTATTTTATCGAAACAAAATTACTTATTTGATTATTACCTTACAAATTTTCAGAAACTAAAAAGCTTTCCAGCTTCTTCTCCGTCTGTTCCCATAGTTCTTTCATCTGTGGATGATGCAGATACTTGTCGCTTAATTTCCTCTGCTTGCAAGAGGCAAACATTCCGCCGGTAACTCCTTCGTACTTTTCATCAAGCAGAAGATGTATCGCTGTATCAGCTCCCTGTCGGGGAGTACGGATACACGGACGGAACAGAATATCCGTAAGAGGATCAAACCACATATCCATCCTGATGATATTGGTAGAAACGATTCCAGGGTCGGCAGCATTAACAGTTATTCCCTTGTCTTTCACTCTTTCAGAGAGTTCACGGGTGAAAAGCCAGAGTGCAAGTTTTGTATTACTGTATATAGGGATACGGAAGAAACTACCCTCACGTCCTTTCGTAAAGAAATTAGGGCCTATTTTTCCGATGGCGTACGTACACGAAACCATACTCACAATCCTGCTCCCTTCGTGCATCAATGGCAATAACAAACGTGTAAGAAGATACGGAGCCAGATAGTTCACTGCCACTGTATGTTCGAAGCCGTCTTCCGTACGTGTGAAATGAGTACACATCGTGCCGGCATTATTCATCAGAAGTTCCACTGAAGGTGTTTTTCTCTTAATCTTTCTTGCGGCCTCAACCACCGATTCCATAGAAGACAGGTCTGCCTGAACCACCTCGATATCATCATTGCCGGTATCAAGAGCAATCCTGCTTTTCTTTTCCTCACCCTTGAAACTGGTGTAACACACCATTATCACATGATAACCTGCCAACGCAACGGCCTTGGTTATTTCCGAGCCCATACCTCCGTCGGATCCCGTTATTACAGCAGTCTTTTTCATCATTTGTTCTCCAATTTTTCAATTTCTTTTTTCAGGCAAGGCGGAAGTTCTTCTTTCAGATGCTTATGACATGCCATATCCACTGTGTACATTCTGCCTATACAGTAATTGCTGTGTCCGCAATTGCACCGGGCACATTCTTCCATCTTCATACGATTGACAAATCCCGGTTCATTCAGCAGGGCACGCCCCATCTGTACAAACTCGAATCCTTTGTTCAGCACCTCATCTATTTTCTCTCTTGAAACAAGTCCGCCTACATATACCAGCGGAATATCCTTTATCTGCTCTCTGAACTTCAGTGCATCATCAAGGAAATAAGCCTCGCTGAAAGGTACTGTAGGTATCATAAGATGTCCGAAGAGTTTTACACCGTACTTCAGCCACCAGCAGTCCATATAATGAGTAAGAGTCTTTATAGGCATTGTGCCACGCATGACGTACATAGGTGCCTTACTGACAAAACCTCCACTAAGCACAAGGGCCTGAGCACCGTCCTCTTTCAAACGCTGCGCCACTTTCAGGCTTTCGTCTATATCCATTCCTCCCTTGAAGCCATCGCGCATGTTCATCTTTACCAGAACAGCCATATCGTCTCCGGCAGCTTTCATCACCTCTGTCATAACTTCGTCCATGAAACGCATCCTATTCTCTAACGAACCGCCATACTCGTCCTTTCTGTGGTTGGTATATGGTGAAAGGAACTGGCTTATCAGATACCCGTGTCCGGCATGTATCTCTACGGCATCAAAACCTGCCTCACGAGCCAATCTAACAGAATCTCCATACGCCTTTGCCAAAACAGGAAGCTCATCCTTACGGAGTCCGCGGACAAACGTCGGCGAATAGAGATTAAATCCTGTACATGCACCGACAGGCGTTTCGCCACATATCTTCTTGTGCGACATGTTTCCACAATGCCCCAGCTGAATGCTTACAGCTGCCCCCTCACGATGGATAGCGTCAGTAAGTTTCTTCAGGTCGGGAACAATCTCAGGACGCATCCACAACTGTCGGTCGAAAGACAGTCCGCTTCGTGTCACCGCAGCGTATGCCACAGTAGTCATTCCCACTCCACCATGAGCAACCGACACATGATAGTCATACAAAGCCTTCGACGGCTTGTTGCCGGGACACATACTTTCAAAGGCAGCCGAACGTATAGTACGGTTTCTAAGCGTCAAAGGGCCAATCTTATATTCTGTAAAGAGTTTTGATGTTTCCATATTCCTAATATATATAAGGTATCAAACATTTTCTTTTTCCTACCACTTCCGTTCCGAACTCCTCCACATAACGTTTTCTTATTGCGTATGCACGTGGAGCGAGATTGGCAAAAGTCCATACCACGAATACCCATGCCGCCGCATCGCATGTAAGTATGGCAAATCCTGTCCATTCCATCAGCTCTCCCAGATAATTGGCAGACGTGACGTAACGGTACATTCCTTTTTGCGGGAAATAGTGTCTTGTATCACCTTTCGGACGAAGATGTCTTATAACATTGTCCGAATGAAGGTTTATCACCATTCCTGCAATGAATATCAACGTTCCTATTATGAAATAAGGTGAATAAAGCCAGTCGGTCGAATATTTTTCAAAATTATCAATATGGAACAATGAATATCCTATAAGAAAACCGTTGATAAGATTAAACACTACTCCCATAAGCATTATACTTACGGGCATCTTGCTCTTACCTTTCATCAAAAGCGGGAAAACAAATGCCCTCTGGAAATAATGTATCTCAAAAAGGATGAAGAAAACAGCGGGAACGGACATCAGCGAATACTGTCCGGTGTGCCACATTACTGCCATAAGAATAAATGCTGGACATTCCATTATCACCCACCCCACTTTATTGGGAAGGCTCAAGCCCCAACTTTTGGTGTGGAATATACCATAGCCTGCCTTTATGAAAAATAAAGCAATGAATACTATTATAGCCAACACAGGCATAATGTACATCAGGACATTAAACAAAGTATTAATCATAGAATTCGTATTTTCCCCAAATTTATGATTTTATTTCCATTCGGTCAATTATTGATGACAAAACATGGAGCTAAATAAGAAAAACGCCTGTTCTGAGAAACCGTTACACGTACGTGTAACGCTCGTGACACGTTCGTGTTACTATAGTGACACGTTCGTGTTCCATCCGTCACACGTACGTGTGACGGTTTATGTATATTTTCATAAAAAAAATCCAACCGTAGTTTAAATGGTATTTAAACTCCGGTTGGACACCTTATATATACGAATCTATTTCGACCTTAACGCCTCAACTATAATCTCTGCCGCTTTTTCGGACGCTCCTGGATTTCCCAATATACTTTTCAACTGCGAGTACCCATCCTGTACACTTTCACGTTTATCCCCTCCGGGCAATATTGCAGCAAACTCATGCTTCAGGTTAGAGGCTGTCATACCGTCAGCTACAAGTTCTTTCACTGTTTCCTTACCTGTGATAAGATTTACCAGCGAAACATACTTCACTTTCAGAAGAAACTTTCTGAGGAAAGAGACTAGTTTTCCGGCCGACATATAGTAACATACCACCTGGGGTACTCCAAACAATGCTGTTTCCAGTGTTGCAGTGCCGGACGTAACCATAGCCGCCACAGAATACTGAAGCAATCTGTATGTCTGCGAAAATACTATTTTCGTCTCAGGAGTTATGTATTGTTTATAATAATCATGTGATATACCTGGCGCTCCTGCCACCACAAACTGATACTGCGGGAAGGAACGGGCTACTTCCATCATACGAGTTAGATTATCCCTTATCTCTTGTTTGCGGCTTCCGGCAAGTATCGCCACTATAGGTTTGTCTGACAGCCCGTTATCTTTAATAAAAGAAAGTCTGTCAGAAGGATGATTTGCAAGATATTCCGAAACTGAATCGACACTAGGATTGCCTACATATGATATAGGGTAATTATGCTTCTTATAGAAATCTATTTCAAAAGGAAGTATGGAAAGCATCTTGTCTATATCACGCTTTATATCCTTTATACGGTATTCCTTCCATGCCCATATTTTAGGAGAGATATAATAATAGACAGGGATATCCGTATGCTGCTTGATATATTTGGCTATTTTCAAGTTAAATCCCGGATAATCCACCAGAATTATCACATCAGGTTTCCATTCCAATATATCCGATTTACACAGACTCATATTGCGGAATATGGTACGCAAATGCAAAAGCACGGGAATAAAACCCATATATGCCATATCCTTATAATGCTTGACCAGTGTTCCACCCACACTCTGCATAAGATCACCTCCGAAAAAGCGGAATTCTGCATTTTCATCATACTTTTTCAACGAGCACATAAGGTTTGAAGCATGCAAATCGCCTGAGGCCTCTCCTACTATCAGATAATATTTCATGTAAGTTTTGAGTTTTTAAGTTTGTAAGTTATTGAGTTTGCAACTGTAACCTTGTAACTGTTGCCTTGTTTTCTTAAAGAGACCAGTTCCACGACTTCATATTCTCCATTAGTTCGTATGCCGTAACATCAACTTTTGTCGGTGTTATGGCTACATAACCGTTATCTAGAGCCCAATGGTCTGCGTCTTCGGCATTCGGTTCATAATTTTTATAAGATCCTGTCAGCCAATAATATCCACCGTGACGGGGATGGTTACATTCGGCAAATTCGTTTATCCACACTCCGTCTGTCTGACGGCATATACGAACACCTTTCAGATCTTTCGTATCAGGGAAATTCACATTAAGACATGTTCCGTAAGGAAGTCCGTTTTTCAACGTCTCCTTCACAATCTGTCTGACATATGGCAATGTAAATGAGAAGTCTGCATCAGAAGCATGATTACAAAGAGAAAAACCGATTGATGGAATTCCTTTCAGACATCCTTCTATTACTATCCCCATTGTTCCGGAATAATGTACATTGACAGAAGAGTTATCACCATGATTTATACCTCCTATAATCATATCGGGAGTACGTTCCAAGATAGTATGCATGGCCAGTTTGGTACAATCTACCGGAGTTCCACTACATTTATACACCACCAGTCCTTCTTCCTCCTTAACCTTTTCATAGTGCACAGGAACAGCAGAAGTTATTGCACACGAAGCACCTGAACGGGGGCCGTCTGGAGCCACGACAACCAAATCGGCTTCACCGCGCAATGCTTTTATTAATTCGTTGATACCTTTAGCCTGATAGCCATCGTCATTCGACAGCAATAAAAGAGGTTTACTATTTGCCATATACATAAAGGGATTAAAATCACAGTTACTTTAAAAACGACGTAAAGTTACAATCTTTTCAGATAATGCTACAAAAAACTATGTGACAATACGTTTTCAAATCTTAATCTTCATAAACCGGATTAGTTTTTTATGTGGTTTTCAGTATCTTTGCCCAAGTTTAGTTATTAACAAAAGCAGTGAGTTATCAACACTTTCTGTAAAAGTAACAGTTTTTTAATTGGTCGTATCACTAATTATTAGTTATTTCGCACCAAGATTAAACTGATTAATATGGGAAAAATAATTGCTTTAGCCAACCAAAAAGGCGGTGTAGGAAAAACTACTACAACAATAAACTTGGCTGCATCACTGGCTACTCTGGAAAAAAAGGTATTGGTAATAGATGCCGACCCACAAGCTAATGCTTCTTCAGGTCTTGGAGTAAACGTAAACGAAATCGATTGCTCAATCTATGAATGCCTTATCAATCAAACTGATATAAGAGAAGCCATTTATACAACCGATATTGACAGATTAGACATCATACCATCTCACATAGACCTGGTAGGAGCTGAAATAGAAATGCTTAATCTGGAGAACAGAGAAAAAATAATGAAAAAGGCTCTGGAACCGATGAAAGATGAATATGACTATATACTTATTGACTGTTCACCATCACTCGGACTTATAACAATCAACGCCCTGACAGCCGCAAACTCTGTCATCATACCGGTACAGTGTGAGTATTTCGCCCTTGAAGGAATAAGCAAACTGCTGAACACCATAAAAATAATAAAGACTAAACTTAATCCGTCATTGGAAATAGAAGGTTTTCTTCTGACAATGTACGACTCCAGATTGCGTCTTGCAAACCAAATATATGATGATGTAAAAAGACACTTCCAGGAACTGGTATTCAAAACCATCATCCAACGCAACGTAAAACTGAGTGAAGCACCAAGCCACGGAATACCGGCCATACTGTATGATGCCGAATCAACAGGAGCCAAAAACCATTTGGCATTGGCCAACGAAATAATAATGAAAAATATTTAATAAGATATGGCAGTACAGAAAAAATTTGCATTAGGAAGAGGACTGGACGCACTTATATCCAACAATGAGGAAGTGCATACATCCGGTTCGTCAAATATCGGCGAAATAGAGTTGAGCAAGATTTCTGCCAACCCTAACCAGCCGCGACGTGAATTTGACCCGATAGCATTACAGGAACTTGCCGATTCTATATCAGAAGTAGGTGTAATTCAACCTATTACATTAAGGAAAATAAACGACGACTCATATCAGATCATTGCCGGTGAGAGAAGATACAAGGCTTCAGCACTTGCCGGACTTAAAACCATCCCGGCTTACATCAAGACTGCAGATGATGAAAATGTGATGGAGATGGCGTTGATAGAAAACATACAAAGGGAAGACCTGAACTCACTGGAAATAGCCCTTGCCTATCAACACCTGATAGAACAATATGAACTGACTCAGGAAAGGCTAAGCGAAAGAGTAGGAAAAAACAGAACTACCGTAGCAAACTATCTGAGACTTCTGAAACTACCTGCCACTATCCAGGTCGCATTAAAAAACAGGGAAATAGATATGGGACACGCACGTGCTCTCCTCTCTATAGACGATCCGCAGATACAGTTGAAAATATTCAATGAAATAATAGCCAACGGATATTCCGTAAGAAAAGTGGAAGAACTTGTAAAATCGCTGAATGCAGAAAAGCAGGAAAAGAAAACTGTAAAGAATGAAAAACTGCCTGAAACATTCGGAGTTCTGCAAAACCATCTCTCAAGTTTCTTCGGAGCAAAGGTACAGTTGTCATGCAACAATAAAGGAAAAGGTAAAATAAGTATCCCGTTCAATGACGAAGCCGACCTTGAAAGAATAATGGAAATATTGGATTCGTTAAAACAACCAGAATAAAGATTAGAGTTTTGAAACATAAAGTCCACATATATCCTATAATGGTTTTATTCTGTATCTCCATCATGTTGTTTCTCGACATGAAGGGGGTTCAGGCGATGTGCGTGCATGAACTAATGACTGTCAACAATGAAAGAAACATCATTAACGACAGCATAACAGTAAACGCACAAGACAGTATCATATCACTCGAGCAGGACGACAAAGTTGCGCAAAAAATCAAAGAACTGGAATCTCCTGTCGATACTGCAATGATTTCATTAAAAAGCGATTCTATTCTGAACGAGAAGGAGAAAAAGCCTGTAAAACGCTGGATACCTGACTCAAACAAATCATTATGGATGGCAATGGTACTTCCGGGTGCCGGACAGATTTACAACCGTAAATACTGGAAATTACCTATAATATATGGTGGATTTGTGGGTTGCGCATACGCCCTGACATGGAATACAAAGATGTATAATGACTATTCACAGGCATATCAGGACATTATGAGCGACAACCCTAACAATGACAGTTACAAAGACTTCATTCCGCCTTACGTTGACATTGAAAGCAATCTGGAATATTATCAGAATACATTCAAGAATGCCAAAGACATATACCGTCGCCAGAGAGACCTTAGCATATTTGCATTCATAGGCGTTTATCTGTTATCGGTTATCGATGCATATGTGGATGCTGAACTGTCTGATTTCGACATATCAAAAGATTTGAGTCTTAAACTGGAGCCGACATTATTTAATGACGTATTACGTAACCGCCCGCAAGGTATAGGCTTACAATGTAATATTAAATTTTAGAGTATGAGAAAAATTTTAATTAGCCTTTTATCATTAGTTTTTTCCACTTTGTATGCACAAGAGAAAGTGGAAACTATTACCGTAAGGAATGACCAAGGAGAAAATGAAGAGATAGAACTTCCACAAGGAATGCTTTCTGCTACTGACAGTTTATACCTCGACTGGATTTCGAAAAACTATATTACACCTATAAGCTGCGAATCAGGGTATTCCAATCCCAATATAAGCGATTCTGTATATATAGACAGACTTCAGCGAATTCCCGCAATAATAGAAATGCCATACAATGATATTATCAAAAAATTCATTGACCAATACACTACAAAATTGCGAGAGACTGTATCATTCATGCTAAGTGCAAACAATCTGTATATGCCTATATTCGAAGAAGCACTGGAAATATACGGATTGCCATTGGAACTCAGATATTTACCGGTAATAGAATCAGCCCTGAACCCTAATGCGGTTTCCAGACAGGGAGCTACAGGATTATGGCAATTCATGTTAAAAACAGGAAAAATCTATGGCCTTGAAGTAAATTCTCTGATTGACGAAAGAAGGGATCCTATTAAATCGACATATGCGGCAGCAAGGTATCTGAAAGATCTTTATGATATATATCACGATTGGAATCTTGTTCTGGCAGCATATAATTGCGGCCCGGGAAATATCAACAAAGCAATCAGACGTGCCGGAGGAGCAACAGACTTCTGGTCAATATACAATCTATTGCCAAAAGAAACCAGAGGATATGTTCCGGCATTTATTGCAGCAAATTATATAATGACTTATTATTGCGAGCATAACATCAGACCAATGGCTATGCAAATGCCGGAAGGAACAGATACAATCCACATCAACAGGAATTTAAACCTGAACCAGATAGCAGATGTATGTAAAATGAATATCGAACAGCTTCGCGCATTAAACCCCGAATTCAGAAAAGACATAATTCCGGGCAATACAAAAACTTATGCGCTAAGACTGCCAAACAATATGGTAAGTTGTTTTCTGGAACACGAAGACAGCATTTACAATTATAAACCTCAAACATATCAGAACAGAAGATCCACTGTAAAAGTCACAACTCCTAAAACCGCCGAAGTATATCATAAAATCAGGAACGGGGAAACACTGGGAGGTATAGCAATCAAATATGGAGTAAGCGTTAACCAGATAAGAAGACTGAACGGCATAAAAGGAAGCAATATACGTGCCGGAAAGACTATCAGGATTAGATAAATGCATTAAAAAAAAGCAAGTATTTCAATTAATTACCTTAGAAATACTTGCTTTTTTTTGATTATTTCATATTTTTGCATTTGTCTTATTTTTGGAGGAATACGTATATGACTGATGAAAAGTTAACTCAGGAACAGGCTGACGAAAAGGTGATAAACGAAGCCTTTGAAGAGCTATTGGACAGATATTTGGAAAGCCGTCACAGAAAAAAAGTAGAAATCATTACAAAAGCATTCAATTTTGCCAAACAAGCGCACAAAGGTGTACGCAGACGTTCTGGCGAACCTTATATATTACATCCTATAGCAGTGGCAAGAATTGCATGCTGCGAAATAGGTCTTGGCTCTACCTCAATATGCGCCGCATTACTGCACGATGTAGTAGAGGACACTGACTATACGGTAGAGGATATTCAAAATCTATTCGGAGAGAAGATTGCCCTTATTGTTGACGGACTGACAAAGATATCAGGAGGTATTTTCGGAGACAGGGCCTCAGCGCAGGCTGAAAACTTCAAGAAGCTACTTCTTACAATGAATGACGATATCAGAGTAATCCTGATAAAGATTTCAGACCGCCTGCACAATATGCGTACACTGGGCTCCATGTTACCTAGCAAACAATATAAGATTGCAGGGGAAACACTGTATATATATGCTCCGCTGGCCAACAGACTGGGCCTGAACAAGATCAAGACTGAACTTGAAGATCTGAGCTTCAAATACGAGCATCCTGAAGCATACGCCCAGATACAGAAAAAGCTGGAAGCCACACAGGCTGAACGAGACACTCTTTTTGAAGAGTTTACGGCCCCGATAAAAGAGCAGCTTAACAATATGGGACTGAAATATAGAATACAGGCAAGAGTAAAATCACCATATTCTATATGGAACAAAATGCAGACCAAGCACATCACTTTTGAGGAAATATACGATATCCTTGCAGTAAGAATCATTTTTGAACCTGAAAATCCAGATAAGGAAGCAATTGACTGCTTCAACATTTACGTATCCATCTCAAGCATATACAAGCCTCATCCTGACAGATTAAGAGACTGGGTAAGCCATCCTAAGGCTAACGGCTATCAGGCGCTTCATGTAACACTTATGAGCAATCAGGGAAGATGGATTGAAGTGCAGATAAGAAGCGAAAGAATGAACGAGATAGCGGAACAGGGGTTTGCCGCTCATTGGAAATACAAGGAAGGTGGAATAAGCGAGGACGAAGGAGAATTAGGAAAATGGCTGCACACTATCAAGGAAATATTGGATGATCCGCAACCTGACGCGCTTGATTTTCTTGACACTATAAAGCTTAACCTTTTCGCGTCAGAGATATTTGTATTTACCCCTAAAGGCGAAATAAAGACAATGCCGCAAAACTGTACGGCTCTGGACTTTGCTTTTTCCATACATACTTTCCTCGGAAGCCACTGTATAGGAGCCAAGGTCAACCACAAGCTGGTTCCATTAAGCCATAAACTGCAAAGTGGCGACCAAGTGGAAATTCTTACGTCCAAATCACAGAAAGTACAGCCTGACTGGGTAAACTTCGCAACTACAGCCAAAGCCAAAGCCAAAATACAGGCAATACTCAGACGTGAACGCAAAGAGACACAGCAGCTTGGCGAGGATATGCTTAATGACTTCCTCAAAAATGCAAAGATTGAATTCAACGATGAGAACATTTCCAAGTTGTGTAATCTTCATAAAATAAAATCACCGGATGAGTTGATGCTGCAAATCGGACAGAAAGTTATCAAGCTGGGTGATAGCGACATTGACGAACTGAAAGAAAAGACAGTCAGCAATGGCTGGAAAAAGTTCATTCCTTTCTCATTTGGCGGAGGCAACAAGAACAAGAATGTCCAGAAGGAAACACCTGCGGCAATAAACATTGACAAGAAGAAGATTGTAAAGCTTACTCCTGATACTATACAAAAAAATTACATCATCGCAGATTGCTGCAAGCCAATACCAGGAGATGATGTTTTGGGATATATTGACGACAATAATAGAATTATTATCCATAAACTGCACTGTCCGATTGCGGCGCAACTGAAATCAAGTTTTGGAAATCGTCTGTTGGCCGTACAATGGGAAACAGGAAAGGCTCTATATTTCCCTGTCAACGTATTTGTAAAAGGTATTGATGGTATAGGAATTCTGAATAAGGTTACAGAGATAATATCACAACAACTTAATGTAAACATACACAAGTTGCATATAGAGTCTAATGATGGTATTTTCGAAGGACGAATACAATTGTATGTACACGACGTTGACGATGTAAATACAATATGCAATGACCTAAAGAAAATAGAAAATGTAAAAAGAGTAACCCGAATCGAAAATTTTGATGACGATACAACTGATTAAGTCATATAATCGAGCTCCTTACGAATACTGAGGAGCTCTTCTTTTATATCTTTAAGGCGTTCGATAATATCAACATTCCTCACTTCAAGTTCTCTCTCCTGCTTTAACCTCTGTTTAGCACCTGCCAGAGTCATACCTTTTTCCTTTACAAGATGATATACCAGCCTGACATTGTCGATGTCTTCTTTTCTATACTGACGGATATTTCCACCTGCTTTTTTAGGTGCAATAAAAGGGAATTCTTTTTCCCAGTACCTCAATAAAGATTCATTTACACCAAACATTTGTGCAACCTCACTTATTGAGTAATATATCTTCAACTCTTTATCTGTACGCAATGCCATAGAATAACAACTTAGAATCAATCATAAACCTTACCATGATTAGATGCAATTTCTACCATCTTATCATAATCTTCAGCATTCAGATCCATAAAATAATAATTGACAGGATTCATCACTTTTCCTTTCAAATGCACTTCATAATGCAGATGTGGCCCAGTACTCTTTCCTGTACTTCCTACATCACCTATAATTTCTCCCCTGACAACATTCTGACCGTTTCTCACTCTGATTTTACTCAAATGAGCATATTTTGTCACATAGCCAAAGCCATGATCCACAGTGATACAGTTTCCATAAAGTCCTTCCCATCCAGCCTTTATTACCTTACCATTACCGGTCACATATACTGGCGTTCCGACATTTGCAGAGAAATCCATACCCTCGTGAAACTTAACTGTTTTATAAATCGGGTCTATACGTGCCCCGTATCCGGAAGCCGTTCTTTTCAAATCCTTATTTGAAACAGGTTGGATGGCAGGAATACATTCAAGTATCTCGTCATGTTTTTTACACATTTCCACAACTTCATCGAACGATTCGGACTGAATATACAACTGTCTGGCAAGAAGATCCATCTTCTTGGAAGTATTGACAACCAGTCTGGAGTTCGCCATATCCATCAATTCACCATATCTGTTGGTATTTCCGTAACTTGCCAATCTAAGCCTGTCGTTTACCGGATCGGCTTGCATTATAACCCTATATAGATTGTCATCTCTCTGCTGAATCTGCTTCATCACATCAAGCGCCTCGTCAAGTCTTGTGGACAGGATATGATATTGTGCCTGAAGTTGTGAATTCTCCGTTCGCAAACTCTTTTCCGAAGGAGAACCGAAAATGAAGAAAAAGACGAGGAAACTACCTGCTCCCAATCCCATACCTACAAACAAACGCCTCAGATAACTCATTATTCTTTGGCGTAAAGTGGGATAAATACGATCGTACGTTCGTGTTTTGGGGTTGTATATATAATAAACTTTACGCATTACTATTCGTTTTATGAAAAAATAAGATACAATATATCAATATTTTGTACCAAATTTAACGACAAAAATAATAAAACAAGTTATCTTTGCAAATCAATTTTCAGAATATTAACCATCATAGAATATAAATATGTTGACAGCAAATGAAATCCGCGACTCGTTCGTAAAGTTTTTCGAGTCGAAAGGACATCAGATTGTGCCTTCTGCACCAATGGTGATTAAGGACGACCCTACACTGATGTTTACCAATGCAGGTATGAACCAGTTCAAGGACATTATACTGGGAAATCATCCTGCCAAATACAAGCGTGTGACAGACTCGCAGAAATGTCTGCGTGTGAGCGGAAAACATAACGACCTGGAAGAAGTGGGTCACGACACATACCACCACACTATGTTCGAAATGCTGGGTAACTGGTCGTTCGGCGATTATTTCAAGAAGGAAGCTATCTCATGGGCATGGGAATTCCTGGTTGATGTACTCAAGATTGACCCTAAAAACCTTTATGCAACAGTGTTTGAAGGAAGCCCTGAAGAAGGACTTGAGCGCGACAACGAAGCTGCAGGTTACTGGGCACAGTACATGCCGGAAGATCACATCATAAACGGTAACAAGCATGACAACTTCTGGGAAATGGGTGATACAGGACCATGCGGACCTTGCTCGGAAATCCATATCGACCTCCGTCCGGAAGAAGAACGCGCGGCTGTACCGGGACGCGAGCTGGTAAACCACGACCATCCTCAGGTGATTGAAATATGGAACCTTGTGTTCATGCAGTATAACCGTAAGGCTGACGGCAGTCTTGAACCTCTGCCTGCAAAGGTTATCGACACAGGTATGGGATTCGAACGTCTTTGTATGGCTATGCAGGGAAAACGTTCAAACTATGACACTGACGTGTTCCAGCCAATCATCAAGGTGATAGGCGACATGGCAGGCGTAGCGTACGGAAAAGAAGAAAAGACAGACGTGGCTATGCGCGTTATAGCCGACCACATAAGAACTATCGCTTTCTCTATAACTGACGGTCAGTTACCGTCGAACGCCAAAGCAGGTTATGTTATCCGCCGTATCTTGCGTCGTGCAGTGCGCTATGCATATACATTCCTCGGACAGAAGCAGGCATTCATGTATCGCCTTGTCCCTGTATTGGTGGAAAATATGGGTGGGGCTTATCCTGAACTGAAAGCTCAGCAGAACCTGATAGAAAAGGTTATCAAGGAAGAGGAAGAATCATTCCTTCGTACTCTTGAAACAGGTATCCGCCTGCTTGACAAAACTATGAACGACGCCAAGGCTGCCGGAAAGACTGAAATCAGCGGTGTGGATGCGTTTACTCTGTATGATACATTCGGTTTCCCGTTCGACCTTACCGAGCTTATCCTCCGCGAAAACGGACTTACTGCCGATGTGAAAGGTTTCGAGGCTGAGATGGAGAAACAGAAAGCGCGTGCGCGTAACGCTGCTGCTGTAGAGACAGGCGACTGGATTACACTGAAAGAAGGTGAGACTACATTCGTAGGATATGACTATACTGAGTATGAAACTTCAATCCTCCGCTACCGTCAGGTAAAACAGAAAAACCAGACTCTGTATCAGATAGTGCTGAGCGACACTCCTTTCTATGCCGAGAGCGGTGGCCAGGTGGGCGACACCGGTGTATTGGTAAGCGAATTCGAGACTATAGAGATTATCGACACCAAGAAGGAGAACAATCTTCCTATACATATCGCAAAGAAACTGCCTGAACATCCTGAAGCTCCGATGATGGCTTGTGTGGATACTGACAAACGCGACGCCTGTGCCGCAAACCACTCATGTACACACTTGCTTGATGAGGCTTTGCGCGAGGTTCTCGGTACACACGTAGAACAGAAAGGTTCGCTCGTGACTCCGGATTCTTTGCGTTTCGACTTCTCACACTTCCAGAAAGTTACTCCTGAACAGATCCGTGAGGTGGAACATCTGGTTAATGCGAAGATACGTGCGAATGTTCCTCTGACTGAATACCGCAATCTGCCTATCGAGAAAGCTAAGGAACTGGGCGCCATCGCTCTCTTTGGCGAGAAATACGGTGACGAAGTGCGCGTGGTTCAGTTCGGTTCATCAATAGAGTTCTGTGGTGGTACTCATGTATCCGCTACAGGTAAGATTGGTATGGTTAAAATCATTTCTGAAAGTTCTGTAGCTGCCGGTGTACGCCGTATCGAGGCTGTAACCGGTGCCAAGGTAGAGGAAATGCTTGACACTATCCAGGATACACTGGCAGACCTGAAGGCTCTGTTCAACAATGCTCCTGACCTGAAAGCGGCCATCACTAAATATATCGACGAAAATGCCGGTCTGAAAAAGCAGATGGAAGAGTTCATGAAGGAGAAAGAGGCGGCAGTGAAGGCCAAGCTGATAGAGGGCGCAAAAGACGTTGACGGCATGAAGGTGATCAGTACCGTGCTTCCGCTTCCGGCAGACGCTGTGAAGAATCTGGCATTCCAGCTGAAAGGCGAAATGGGCGGCAACCTGTTTGTGGCAATCGGCAGCGCCTACGAAGGCAAGCCTATGCTGACTGTAATGCTTGGCGAAGACCTTGTGAAAGCAGGCATGAATGCGGGTGCCATGGTTCGCGAGGCTGCCAAACTTATTCAGGGCGGTGGCGGCGGTCAGCCTCACTTTGCAACTGCGGGAGGCAAGAACGCTGACGGACTGAATGCGGCTGTTGACAAGTTGCTGGAAATGGCAGGAAGAAAGTAAGTATAGCAGTAAAGTATTAAAGAAAATAAAGGAGGTAAAGCCCGGATATGTGGCTCTACCTCCTTTTATACTTTATCACTGTATCATTTTCATTCCTCTACAACTTTATCACTTTACCTCCTCTGATACTTTACTGCTTTAATATCTTACTCTAATCCTCTTCCACTCTGCTCCACCGGCTTCATCGTCCCGTCAGGATTATAATAAAGCTTATCGACACATACCGAACGGCGTCCTATGGCTCCCTTGTGTCCGTCTATTGTAAGGACGGCATTATGATAGAACAGATACCATTCGCCGTTGAATTCGGCTATTCCCGGGTGGATGGTGAAACTGTTTTCGGCCATGCCTGTCAGTTCGCCGCGATATTTCCATTCAGTGCCCATACTGTCGGCTGTGGCATATGAGATATTCTCGCGTCCGTCGCCCATAGAGGCATAAGTGAGGTAGTATATGCCGTCCTTCTTGTGAAGCCACGGGCCTTCTACATACTGCGGAAGATCAAGGGTCATTATCTCGCCGTCAATCTCCGTCATGTTGTCCTTCAGGCGGGCAAGAAAACATGTACCGTTGCCCCAGCAGAGCCAGGCCGCGCCGTCGTCGTCAATCAGTACCGTAGGGTCGATGTCGTTCCACCAGCCGCGCTCGCCGTTGGAAGTCATGTCGTCGCTCACAAGCGGACGTCCTATGGCATCGGTGAAGGGACCTGTAGGTGAATCGGCCACTGCCACTCCCACTGCCTTGCCGGTAAAGGGCTCGCCTGCCTGTACGGTGGTGTAATAATAAAACTTGCCATTGTGTTCCACCACCTGCGAAGCCCATGCCTCGCCTACAGCCCACTTGAAGTCGGTGGGGCGGAGCACGGAGCCATGGTCGGTCCATGTCTTCATGTCGGATGTGGAGTAACAGAGCCATTCGGTGATGTTGAATTCCTTGCCTCCGGAAGCGGTGTCCTGTCCTTCGTAGAACTCGTCATGACCTACGTAGAGATACAGACGGCCGTCATATACCATAGGTGCAGGATCGGCGGTGAACTTGTCGCGTATCAGTGGATTGCCCGTAAAGGTGAATTGTTTTTCGCCTGTCTGCTTTGTGCCGCCACACGAACAGGCAATGATTGCCATAAACATGACAAACAGAGTTTCTGTAAGCTTTTTCATATGATTGTTTTTTAGATTGAACATTAATAGAGTTAGTCAAATTCCAGCCAGTCTGTTTCCGCAAAATTATCGGATATTTGAGTCTGCCGCATGGCTACAAAAAAGACTGCTGCATGGCAGGCCAGTACAGCAGTCTCAGTCTTTATAATTTAACCTAAACAAAACTTATGCTAGAATCCGGGAAGCATATCGGCCGACGGGCATGTGTAGTTGTCTATCGGAAGCTTCACTTTCTTCAGTTTCTTCAGGCTGAAACGCGGTTTCTCTACTCCTGCGGGATATTTCATGTGAGAGAATGTACGGAAATACTCCAGACAGGCGTCCTTCCACCACACGGCATCAGATGCCTGGATATCGAAACGGTGGGCCACCGCGGCATGACGCTCTGCATCGACGTATGGCGACATGTCCTTCCAAGTATCACGGAAACCGCGTGCGGCATCCACTCCTCGCTGATAGTGCAGGCAAAGCTCGTCCCACATGGTGCGGCCCGACTTCATCTCATGCTTCCATGGAACATGATGGAACCACAGAAGGAACTCATCAGGACAGCTGTCGATGCTGTTGAACACGGCAGCAAGAGAATCAGGGTATTGAGAAACGGCATCGCTGCCATCTGTGGTACGGTCGAAACCAAGACCTTCCTTGTCGGCACGATGATAATAAGTAGGAAGCCAGTCTGGACGGGCACCTTCTATCTCACACCAAGGTTCAGGACCGTAATGGTGTCCCCATGCAAATATATGGTGCAGACCGAGCGGCATCATATAGTCAACTACGGCTTCACGGCTTTGCATCATGACTTCTGTCATAGGACGGACAAAACGGCTGTCGGCAGTAAATGTCTGGGCAAGCCACTCGCGGGCTATCTCTTCCGACGAGAGAGCAGGATTCCATGCCAGACGGCCGAAAGCGTACCAGTTGGACTGTGCAAGATCGTTTCCGCACCAGTTAGTATCATCGCCAATGTTTGTCACTCCGGCAGCGGCCTTCATGTTCGAAGGGCCATAGTACGAATAGAACTCTTTCCACATCGGAGCAAGATATGCCAGATGATTGGAATGTCCCAAATACTCCTGAGTCACTTGAAACTCTACCATGAGCTGTGTGTGAGGCATGGCTCCGAACAAAGGACTGTACGGCTCGCGAGGCTGGAAATCTATAGGCCCGTTCTTTACCTGGACTATAACATTGTCGAGGAACTTTCCGTCGAGCGGTTTGAACTCAAGATATGCCTGCTTGGCACGGTCGGCATCGCTAGGACTATAGACGAATGCGCGCCACATTACTATTCCTCCGTAAGGTTTCAGTGCGGATGCCAGCATATTGGCTCCTTCGGCATGAGTGCGGTGATAATCGCACGGACCGGGCTGTCCTTCTGAATTGGCTTTCACCAGAAATCCTCCGAAATCGGGTATCATTGAGTATATCTCGTGCACTTTCTGCTTCCACCACTCTGCGACATCGCTGTTCAAAGGATCGGCAGTAGCCAGTTCGCCAAGTTTTATAGGTGTGGCAAAATTTACGGACAGATAGACCTTGATACCATAAGGACGGAAAATATCTGCCAGAGTCTTAACCTTCTTCAGATTATCAGAAGAAAGGGCCTCAGGAGAAGCATTTACATTGTTGAGAACAGTACCGTTAATACCGATAGAGGCATTGGCACGGGCATATTCGGCATATCGTGGAGATACTTTAGCAGGCAGTTCGTCCCATTTCCAGAGAGAACGTCCGGCATATCCGCGCTCTATCGTTCCGTCCGGATTATCCCAGTGATTAAGGATACGGATGTCATTCACAGGCTTCTCCTTGATATCCAGTCGGGAGCAGTCTTTACCACATGCCTGAAGACGGAGAAGATGATAGGCAGCATAAAGGAGTCCGGTTTCCGACATAGAACGCAGCACTGTTGTTCCATTCTCAACATTAATGGTATAACCATCCTTGCCAAGAGCGAAATATTCACTGTCTGCCATGAGCTGCAACGAAACTTTGCCTCCCTTCCAGAATGTCGAGAGTTCATTCTCTGCCAGACGCATGACAGGCGAATCAATGCCTTTATCTATTTGCTTACGTACAGACACTGTGTCGTAACGTAACCACAGACGGCTGCCGTCCTCCGAAAAGGATGGCAGCGCAGTGGCAGAAATAAATAAAACTAATAATATTCGTTTCAGCATGTTTATATTTTTTTAAGGTACCTAGAGACCAGTAACTAGAAACTAGTATCTCGAAATAATATCAGTATCTCTGTCCGAACTTGCTTATATCTTCACTTCCTTCAATAGTTTTAATCTTTCCGTTCTCATCATATTCAAGTTCCACCACTTTCAGGCTGCGGAGCCATGTCTTACCGTTTGAAGGAACGCAGTCATGATGGAAGAGATACCATTTGCCCTTATATTCGGCAATAGAATGATGAGTAGTCCATCCGACCACTGGAGTAAGGATCACGCCCTGATATGTGAACGGTCCGTAAGGATTATCACCGATGGCATAGCAGAGAAGATGGGTATCACCTGTTGAATATGAAAGATAATACTTGCCGTTATACTTGTGCATCCATGAAGCTTCAAAGAAACGGTGAGGATCGCCGGCTGTTAGAGGCTTTCCGTCTTCGCCAAGAATAACTACAGGGCGTGGCTCTTCTGCAAATTCAAGCATATTGTCGGCCAGTTTCACCACGCGGCCAGGCAATGCCGGTTCATCATCTGCAGGGAGGTGAGGATTCTCGATAGCCTTATTGTCACGGTAGCGCTGCAGCTGGCCGCCCCATATACCACCGAAATAAATGTAATGGCTTCCGTCATCATCGCGGAACACTGCCATGTCGATACTGTAGCTTCCGCGGATAGGGTCCGGCTGAGGGATGAAAGGGCCTTCAGGCTTGTCGCTGATGGCTACTCCCATACGGAAAATGTCATTGCGGTCCTTCAGAGGGAAATAAAGATAATACTTTCCGTCTTTGTAAGCCACGTCGCAGTCCCAAAGCTGGCGTCCTGCCCATGGAATATCCGCTACACGGAGAGCTACACCATGGTCGGTAACTTCGCCATGCATCACATCGTCGGTAGAGAGTACATGATAGTCGTTCATGTCGAAATGGTCGCCATTGTCGTTTTCAGGAATTCCTGACTCACGGTCGTGCGACGGATAGATATACAGACGTCCGTTGAACACATGTACTGAAGGGTCTGCCATATAATCGGCAGGGAAAAGGTATCTTTCTTCTTTTTTCATAACAATTCTGTTTTAAGGTTCCGCAATGAGAATGATCTCACCACGGAACACCGGTTATTATAGGATAATAAATATATTTACTTTGTTTCTTTATCTGATTCTGAAATAATCTCTTTCACGAACTCTTTAGGCTGGTAATTACGGTCAAACAGCAGAGCATAGTCTGTACGTCCCGGAACAGGGAAGTTGTTTTTCCAAGAATCGCCGTCAGTTACTCCCCATGCAGTGACGCGGATAACGAAATCGGCATGTTTCTCAAAGAGGTTGAAGAACTGCATCATTCTGTCGTTCCAAGCCTTGCTTACTGAGTCCGGCAATGCTTCCGGATAAGGATTGAGAGATTTCTTGAATGCCACAGTATCCGAAATGTTTGCGCTCTGACGGGCAGTAGGAAGCGCACTCATATCCCATTCTGTAATCATCACCTTAACGCCTGTAGCGGCAAAGGCAAGCATGCTTTCCTCGAATTCCTTAATGTCAGGATAGTCCATTCCCATATGTCCCTGCATACCCACAGCATCGATGCGCAGTCCGCGTTCCTTAAGCGAGTTCACAAGTTTAACCACTCCGTCGCGTCTGCCTTTTACGTTCATTCCATAATCGTTGTAGTAAAGTTCCACATCAGGATCGGCTTCGTGTGCATACTGGAATGCAAGAGGGATGAATTCCTCGCCAAGGATTTCGTAGAACTTACTCTTACGGTATGAACCGTCTTCCACAATAGCCTCGTTCACGACATCCCATCCTTTGATTTTTCCTTTATATCTGGTAACAACAGTTGTGATGTGTTCCTTCATTCTCTGCTTCAGCACTTCAGCCGAAACGGTCTTTCCATTATCGTCGAGAAAGAACCATTCAGGACACTGCGAGTGCCATATCAGACAGTGACCGGTGACAGTCATGCCATTCTCTATACCGAAGTTCACAAACTTGTCTGCTTCCTCAAAGTCATATACACCGTTGGCAGGATGTATCTCTTCCATCTTCATGCAGTTCTCTGCAACTATCGCATTGAAATGCTGTTTCACAATTCTTACAGCCAAGGTGTCAATACCTCCCGACTGACGTACGTTAAGAGCTGTTCCGATTAGGAATTTATCGCCTACAGCATCTTTCAATCCTTTTTCTACAGTTACAGTTGCATTGTTTCCGGCACAAGCAGCCATCATGGCACCGCACACCGATGCGGCAAAAATGTTTTTCAGTTTCATTGTATTTAGGTTTTTGTTGTTAATAATCAGTTATCAGTTATTAGTTGTCAGTTGTTAGTAATCGTTTCTGCTTCTTCTGACTTTGAGTTCAGCCTGCATCTTCTCGTTATATTCCTTGCTGATAGGATAAAAGAAGAGTGCTATCACTCCGATGAAGAAACATACTGCAGGAATAATGCTTGATGAGAGCACAATGCCGTTCACAGCCGATTCCGACTGGGCAACGCCCGAACCGGACACATATCCGAAGCCTGACAACAGGAAGCCAAGGATGGCACCACCAACGCCAAGTCCGGCCTTGAGGGCGAACACCACGCCGGCAAACACAAATCCTGTGGCACGGCGGTAGTTGACATACTCCGAATGGTCTGCCACATCGGCAATCATAGCCCAAAGCAAAGGAACAGTAGGCGCATAAGCCAGACTCTTCAGGAAGTTGAGGACAAACATAAATTCGATATTATCCTTTGCCGGGAAATAGAACATGGCAGTGAATACGGCAGTCAGGGCAAGACATACGATGAAAGTACGTTTCTTGCCATATTTGCCGGCAAGATATTCCGACAGCAGAATCACTCCGAAGAACTGTACCAGCGCTCCCAACATATTGAACACTCCGAAGCCCACCTCATAAGCCTTGTCGGGCGAGCTGACTATGAGTCCGAAAGCATTAAGGATATGATAGCCCACAGAATCAGAAGCCTCCGCAGCCACCAGTCCGATTTTGTCGAGGAAGGCATACAGGGCAACAGGATCAACATAATTCTCGAAATAATAGTTCATGGCGCTTCCCCACATGGCCAGAGTGATGAACACGAATAGCGTGAGCACAAACATGGCACGCCATGGCACACTGCTCAAAACATCCTTGATATCCTGACGGGTGTCATTCTTCTGTCCTGCCGGAGGAGTGATACGTTCCTTGGTAGAGAAGAACACCACGAGCAGGAACGCCAGTCCCACTGCTGCAAACAGCGATACCGTGCACAACCATCCGTGAGCCTTGTCGGCACCTTCGGAAAACTTGCTCACCAGCGGCAGAGTGAGTCCCTGCACAACAAACTGCGCTATTGTAGAGAACACGAACCTCACCGAAGTGATGCTGGTGCGCTCCTTTATATCAGCCGACATCACACCGCCCAAAGACGAGTAAGGAGTATTGTTGAACGAATACATGGTCATGAGCAGGGTGTAAGAGATAGTGGCATACAGAGCCACGAGCCCCTTGTCCTCGATGCCGGGATTGTAGAACGCCAGCACATAGAACACCATGAAAGGCAACGCCGTCCAAAGCACCCAAGGACGATACTTACCCCAGCGTGTGTTTGTCCTGTCCGAAAGGATTCCCACGGTAGGATCGACAAACGCGTCCGCTATACGCGCCACAAGCATCACCGTACCCGCAATGGCACCTTCCAGTCCGAACACGTCGGTATAAAACTTAGTCTGATAAATCATCATCATCTGGAAGACAAGATTTGCCGAGCAGTCTCCCAGCCCGTAGCCCACCTTCTCGGCCATGGACACTTTTTGATTAAGAATATTCATTTGGTATTAGGATTATTAGTTGTTGGTTTTCAATTATCATTTTCCGGAATTCTCCATTATCGCCTTCACGAGCCTTTCCGCCGGAGTTTTCTTGTCCAGAGGATGGATGTCGTTCCATTCGCCCGTATCGCTGTTCTTTATCAGCGTGGCGTTACCGTCTGTTTCCGCGGCCGCAGCCTGCTGTTTTCTCATCTCCGCCCAAGCCTTTCTGCCCGGATCGTCAGGAGCCAGAAAGTCCGCCAGCTCGATGATATAGAAATGCAGATTGTCGCCAAAAGTCCTGCGCCAGTCCTTCATCATGGCACAGAGAAGAGAGGAATACTCATTCCAGCGTCCCACGTTCGATTCGCCCTGATACCAAGCCACAGCCTTGAACGTGTAATCACGGAGCGGATATATCATCCCGTTATAGAGCCCCACAGGCATGTTCTGGAACGATGTAGATTGCGGAGATGCAGGCATCTGAGCCCCCACGCGGTGTTTCCATTCCCCCTCTAGGGAAATCTCCTCCCCGCGGCAGATAATCTTGTAAGGCTTCTCCCTGACGAACGACGGCACACCGCCATAGCTCACCAGACGGATGGTAACCTGATTTCTGCCCTCATGCAACAGACCGGCAGGCACCTTATATATACGCGGAGGATACTGATAGCCTGTGCTGCCCACGAAACGGCCGTTCACATACACCGAGTCGGCATCCACCATACAGCCCAGCCTGAGTACAGCCTCGCTGCCAGCCATATGAGCCGGCACTGTGAAGTCCTTCCTCAGCCAGTGCGAGCCCGCTGCCGGACGTCCGCATCTCAGGGCCCAGCCGCCGGCAAACATATCCACCTTGTCCCATCCGCTGTCGTCTATACCGGCGGCATACCACGGCTCGGTGTCGTGCATACCCGGATCGGCAGCATACAGCTGTCTGCTCCACGAAGCCTGTCTGGCACGTTCCATGCGCGATATTCCGTCAGTCAGACTCCTGTCCTCGTACATCGATTTCAGATTTATATATTCCGGAAAGTCCTTCAGTCCTTCCTCGCCTGTCCATGCTTCCACCGGAGTGCCTCCCCAGCTGGCATTCACTATTCCCACAGCCACTCCCGTGCGCTCCTGCATCATCCTGCCGAAGAAATAGCACAAGGCAGAAAATCCGGGCACATTGTCTTCCGTCATCGCCTTCCACGGCTCGCGTCGGATGCTGTCCGCCGGATGGTCGAAACGCCATGCATACGGTACCTTGAGATATCTCACGCGCGTGTTCTCATATCCGTTCACTTCCTGCGCGAAACGGTCCATAACTCTCGCCACGGTGAGTTCCATGTTAGACTGGCCCGAGCAGAGAAACACATCGCCCACCATAACATCCTTCACCTCCGTGCCGTTCACCCTCATCACATACGGTCCGCCCGCCTTCATAGGCTCCAGCTTCACCGTCCATCGTCCGTCCGCACCCGCACGCACTTCACACTTCCTGTCCGCCAGGCTGAAGCTGATTTTCTCGCCCGGAGCGGCCCATCCGCCTATGCTGAGCTCACGTCCTCGCTGCAGAACCATACCATCGGATATCAGTGGCGACATCCTGACCTCTGCCACAACATCTGCCGAAAAAGTCCATGCGGCAAGCAGAGCGATAATTACTGAATATAAACTGTGTGTATTCATGATATATCTGGTTTTAAGGCAAAGATACATAAAACCGCGCCCACCCGTATATCCGTATGATACAAAGGGTTTTGGAGAGGTAACATACGCGGGGCGCAATGTAACAAAAACTTTGCCGTATGTTACATTGCGCCCCGAAACGCCATATTTCTATGATATTGCCGACCAGTCAACATTCCTTTTTCTGATTTCCGCCAGATGTCGCCACACCACTGCATTCTCCGGTCCGGTGGCCTGCGGATCGTCGTCGATGATACGTTCGGCCACCTCGCGCACATACTGCAGCAGCTGTCCGTCGCGAGCCAGATTTGCTATCTTCAGGTCGAAAGCCACCCCACTCTGCTGCGTACCCTCGATGTCGCCCGGTCCGCGCAGCTTCAGGTCCGCCTCCGCAATCTCGAAGCCGTCGTTCGTATCCACCATAATCTGAATTCTCTTGCGCGTCTCCTCCGAAAGCTTGTATCCCGTCATCAGGATGCAGTACGACTGGTCCGCCCCCCTGCCCACTCTTCCCCTGAGCTGATGCAGCTGCGAGAGGCCGAAGCGTTCGGCGTTCTCAATCACCATCACCGAGGCATTGGGCACATTCACCCCCACCTCAATCACCGTGGTGGCCACCATAATCTGAGTCTCGCCCTGCACGAAACGGCGCATCTCCTCATCCTTCTCCGCCGGCTTCATCTTGCCGTGCACACGGCTTATCCTGTACTCCGGAAACACCTCGCACACCGTGGCATATCCGTCCTCAAGATTTCTGATATCCATCTTCTCGCTCTCCTGTATCAGAGGATAGACTATATACGCCTGGCGCCCCATGCGCAACTGCCCACGCACAAACTCATACATCGAAGCCCTGGTCGAGTCGAAACGGTGGACGGTGGTCACCGGCTTCCTGCCCGGAGGCAGCTCGTCTATAACCGACACATCCAGGTCGCCGTAGAGCGTCATTGCCAGCGTACGCGGAATGGGCGTGGCAGTCATCACCAGCACATGAGGCAAAACACTGTTCTTCGCCCACAGCCTTGCCCTCTGCTCCACTCCGAAGCGGTGCTGCTCGTCTATAATTACCAGCCCCAGCGACGCAAACCCCACAGTGTCCTCTATCACGGCATGCGTACCCACCAGGATATTCACCGTGCCCGCCATAAGATCCCTCAATATCGTCTCTCTTTTCTTCCCCTTTACCGAGCCCGTAAGCAGCTCCACCCTGACACTCATCCCGTCAAGAAAACGGCACAGCGTCTCGTAGTGCTGCGACGCCAGAATCTCCGTGGGCGCCATCATGCACGCCTGGCAACCGTTGTCCGTAGCTATGAGCATGGCCATCAGTGCGACGAGCGTCTTTCCGCTGCCCACATCGCCCTGCAGCAGGCGGTTCATCTGCCGTCCGCTGCCCATGTCGCGCCGCATCTCGCGCACCACCCTTTTCTGCGCCCCCGTAAGGCTGAAAGGCAGATACTCCGAATAAAAAGTATTGAAATTCTCGCCCACCCTGCCGAACACTATTCCGCCGAAACGGTTCCTCCTCTCGCGCGAGAAGCGCAGGATGTTAAGCTGTATATAGAACAGTTCCTCAAACTTCAGCCTGTATTGCGCCCGCCTGAGCACCTCCGGATTTCGCGGGAAATGCACATTGCGCAGCGCCTCCATAAGAGGCATAAGGCCATTGGCCGAAATAATCCCCCCGCTCAGAGTCTCCTCCACAGCATCGTCGCCAATCACCGCGAAAAGGTTCGCCACCAGCTTCTCTATCGCGCCCGACGAGATGTTCATCCTCTTCATCCTCTCCGTGGTGTTGTAATACGGCCTCAGGCCCATGGCAGAAAGCGTCACACCGTCGGCACTGTCGATGTCCGGATGAGCGATGTTCACCCTCCCTCCGAACACTGTAGGCTTACCGAACACAATATACTCCTCCCTGCACCTGTACTTTCCGCTGACGAACTTTATCCCCTGAAACCACACCAGATCCGCCACCCCCGTGCCGTCCGAGAAATGCGCCACCAGACGCCTCTGCCTTCCCTCGCCGAAAGTCTCGAAACTCAGAATCTGCCCCCTGAGCTGTATGTATGGCATCGTTCCGTCTATTTCCGATATGCGGTATATGCGGCTCCTATCGACATACTTGTACGGGAAATGATACAGCAAGTCCCTGAAGGAACGGATTCCCAGCTCCTTCTCCAGAATTTCAGCCCTGTGCGGTCCCACACCCGGGAGAAACTTGATGTCGCGCGATGACAAATCGATAATTTGGCCGGATGACAAGATTTCTATTCAGATTTATACATTTATTCCCAGACACGGCTTCGGCACAAGGCTTCCGCCACAATCAGATCAAAAGGCGTGGTGATTTTTATATTCTCCCTGTTTCCTTCCGCCAGCTCCACATCTATGCCCGCAGCTTCCACCACAGAAGCATCGTCGGTGAAGTCCTCGCTGTAGCCGCAGGCATACGCCTCCTTCAGCATGCGTGCCGGAAACACCTGCGGAGTCTGCACCAGCCTGTATTCTCCGCGCGGCACGGCGGCACTCCTTCCGTCCGGCCCCATCCTGCGCACAGAGTCCACCACCCCCGTAACAGGCACCACAGCCCGTCCGGCGGCAGCCATCGCGAAACAGCGGCGTATCACATCGTGCTTCACGAACGGACGCACACCGTCGTGAACAGCCACCACCGCATCATCATCGTCCACCAGCATGAGGCCGTTGCGCACGGAGTGAAACCTCGTCTCGCCCCCGTCGGCAATGCGGTGCGGCACCCTGAAGCCATATTCCCCGCACAGCCTGCGCCAGTACTCCTGATGGTCGCGCGGCAGAACCAGCACAATGTCCGCCGGCATCCCGCAAGTGGCGAAGTTCTCCAGCGTGCGCATCAGCACAGGCCTGCCGGCAAGGGGAATGAACTGCTTGGGCAGGTCGGCCCCCATACGCAGTCCCTTCCCCCCTGCCACTATAATGACATAGCGCTTCATCATGCGTAGAGCATACCTTTTCTCACCTCGGCAGCCTTTTCGCTACCGGCCAGCTTTTCAAGGATGGCAAATCCGAACTCCGCTGCTGCAGCCGGACCTTTGCCAAGGATGAAATTATCCACACATTCCACCAGGGCTCCCGTATATTCGGCCCCGTCAAGATACTTGTCGAAACCCGGATAGCAGGTAGCCTTCTTTCCTCTGAGCAGGCCACGCTTGCCATAAACCATAGGAGCGGCACAGATGGCAGCCAGAGGCTTGCCTGCAGAGGCAAAATCCATAATCAGCCTGTCAAGCTGCTCCGATGCGTCAAGATTAGTAGCTCCGGGAAGCCCTCCCGGCAGGATAATCATCTGAACATCGGCAGCAGAGATTTCATTTATCACTGCGTCTGCCACTATCTGAACTCCATGCGAACTTTTCACTACTTTGTCTGATGACACAGAAACTGTAATGGCATCCACTCCACCGCGGCGTAATATATCCAACGGCAACAAGGCTTCGGATTCCTCGAATCCCTCAGCCAAAAAAATCATTGGTCTCATGATATTCAATTAATTCAATTAAAAATTAAGAATTAAGAATTAAAAATGATATTCAATTAAAAATTAAAAGTCAATGAAGTTAACTGAAAGTCAAGAATAAGCAGACGACTTCATTATCAGCTTCGCAGACCGTTGGTTAATTATTAATTTTTCATTATTAATTATTAATTCCCTTCATCTAAGTCTGAAATAATACGTTATAGTACCACTTTGATTGTCCGGTCCTTCCACAGCGTTGAAACGCGCTTTTTTCGCCGCATCCTCGGCAGCCTTTCTCAATGCAGGGTTAACCGTATTCGTACGCTTGTTTATGCTTGTGCTTATCACCTGTCCTGCCGGGTTCACCACTATTGTCACCACCACGCGGCCCTCTTCCTGCACATTATATACCGGCACCGGCAGTCCACCCTGTCCCAGGCTACGTCCGTTCAGATCGAAAGTACCATATCCTCCCATACCAGCCGTGCCGCCTGTCGTGCTGTTTCCGTCCGGTCTGCCTTGCACTCCCGTACCCGATGCAGCCGTTCCCTTACTGCCCATCTGTGCTCCCTTTCCGAAAGCTCCGGCAATTTTGTTTGCAGCAGCCTGGGCAGCAGCTTTCTCAGCCTCGGCACGTTTCTCGGCCTCAGTTTTTTCCTTTACCGCTTCAGGTTTTTCTACTGTTTTCTTCTCGGGAGTATCTTTTTTTCTGGTTTCAGTCTTTTTCTTTTCTTTCGGCTTCTCTTCCTTCACCTTCAGCGATGGCTCATCCTGTTGTGTTATCATAGGTTGTTTCACCTCCGGCTGCGGTTCCGGCACACTAGGAGTTTCAGGCTGTGGCTCGCTGACAACATCCACTTCGGTCATAGTATAAGGATCCGAGCTTCCTTGTGCCAGGTCGGTATTTCCCATCATAACAGGCACACCTCCCTCTTCCTGCTTTTCCGGCACAGCCAGACGGAGCAAGACCAGCAACACAACCACAAGCACATGTACAGCCAGTGTTCCTATAATTCCTGTCAGTTTGCTTCTTTTCATTTTTTATCCGGCCTACGTGTGGCCAACACCATTTTAAAATGATTTTCGTTTGCAATATTCAATATGCGCACAATCTCCCTGTAAGGGACAGACTCGTCGGCATAAAGCGCCACATACATTTCAGGCTCCCTGGCGGCACAGTCCTGCAGAAAACCTGTCACCTCGTCTATAAACAGAGGCATCTCGTCCTCATTGCCGAAAGCCCCGTAATAATTCAAATTCTTGTCAATGATAATTCTTGCCATAGGCTTTGCCGATGTCTGCTGTGATCCCTGAGGGAGCAGCACCTTTATGGCATTTGGCGAAACCATGGTAGAAGTAATCATAAAAAATATCAGCAGCAAGAATATCAGGTCCGTCATCGACGACATGCTGAATTCCGGCGATATCCTTTGTCTTCTTTTCAGCGCCATGATATTATTTTTCGTTAGGTTCGTTCAACAAATCCATAAAAGCCATAGTGCGTGCCTCCATCTGGCTCACCACCTTGTCTATCCTATAGACCAGATGATTATAGGCAAACATCGTCACGATACCAACCACCAGACCACCCACCGTGGTTATCATAGCCTCGTAAATACCACTCGACAAAAGTGTAATGTCAATGTTATTACCCGCATTTGCCATATTCCAGAATGCCTGTACCATACCGGTGACGGTTCCAAGGAATCCCAACATCGGAGCACCACTGGAGATGGTGGCCATTATGGAGAGTCCGTTCTCCAGCTTTGCCACCTCAATATTTCCCGTATTCTCGATAGCAGCCTGCACGTCTGCCACAGGGTGCCCCATACGCGTAATACCTTTTTCAATCATCCTCGCAGCCGGAGTATTCGCTATGCGGCAATAGTTGATGGCCGATTTCACCTCACCCGTGCGTATATAGTCGCGTATCCTGTCCATAAACAGAGGATCTTCCTTTGCCGCACGGCTTATGGTGAAAGCACGTTCGAAGAAGATATAAAATGCTATGACCGACATCAGAGCCAGTACAGCCATTATCCATCCGCCCTTCAGGGCCATATCCCAAAGATTCATTTGCGGTTCGCCATCTACCACCGGAGTCAGAACCGGATTGGCACCCGCCATTGTGTCGGCAGCCATCTGTGCAGCTGCCATTAAAGTCATTGTAATCATAATTTAACGAAGGCAGTTTTTATATTCTTCAATAGTTTTCTTCAATCCCAGATACAGGGCATCGCACACCAAAGCATGACCTATCGACACTTCATCCAGCCATGGAATGTTCTTGTGAAAATACTCCAGGTTTTCCAGGCTCAGGTCGTGTCCGGCATTAAGCCCCATTCCCAGCCTGCGAACAGCCATGGCAGCTTCCACAAAAGGAGCTACAGCTTCTTCACGATTCTTTTTGTAACCCGACGCATAAGGCTCAGTGTATAGCTCCACTCTGTCTGCTCCGGCACGCGCGGCATATTCTATCATCTCAATATCTGTCCCCACGAAAATGGAAGTTCTTATTCCCGCTTCGCCAAACCTGTCCATCAAATCGGACAGAAAATCCAGATTGGCTTTTGTATCCCATCCTGAGTTCGATGTTATCTGGTCCGGAGCATCAGGCACAAGCGTCACCTGGTGAGGTTTGACTTTCAGAACCAAGTCTATAAAATCGTCCGAAGGATATCCTTCAATGTTAAACTCTGTTCTAAGCAACGGACGCAATGCATATACGTCGCTACGTCTGATATGACGTTCGTCAGGACGGGGATGTACAGTAATTCCTTCGGCACCGAATGCCTCACAATCCATTGCAACTTTCTCTACATCAGGGTTATTACCTCCACGGGCATTACGTAAAGTAGCAATCTTGTTTATATTAACACTTAGTTTGGTCATAATGAATGATTTTTATATCTTTGCATATCAGAATGCAAAGTTAGCAGGTTTTATTATAAACCAACTAACATACAGGTTAAAAAAGATTGATAATAAGCTACACTCTATGCAAAAAGAAATGAGATTTGCTATTTTCGGGAATACATATCAAGAGCACAAATCAGCGCATGTGGCTCATTTACTTAGTATTCTGAGAAAGAAGAATGCAAATATATGCATAAGCCATGAATTCTACGAATTTCTAAGAATACACACACAAACAGATTTAAGCGGTCTGGAAATATTCGACGGTAATAATTTCACAGCAGACATGGCTTTAAGCATAGGAGGTGACGGTACTTTCCTGAAAGCAGCAAGTCGCGTTGGGGAAAAAGAAATTCCTATATTGGGAATAAATACAGGACGTTTAGGCTTTTTAGCTGCTATCTCACCGGATGAAATGGAAGAAACATTTGACGAAATATATCAAGGGAAATTCATAGCAGAACCGAGAAGAGTTTTAAAACTGACATGCGAAAACAATATTCTTAAAGGAAATCCATATGCCCTTAATGAAGTTGCAGTATTGAAAAGAGACAGTTCATCAATGATTACCATTAAGGCATATGTAAATAATGAATTACTTAATATATACCAGGCTGATGGTCTGATTGTGGCAACACCTACTGGTTCTACAGGATATTCGTTAAGTGTAGGAGGTCCTATAATGGTACCACAAAGTGGAACTCTCTGCATAACACCAGTAGCTCCACATAGTTTGAATGTCAGACCAATTGTCCTACGCGATGATTGGGAAATAAAACTTGAAGTAGGAAGTCGCAGTCATAACTTTCTTATATCTTTAGATGGAAGAAGTGAAAGTTGTCATGAAGAAGCAATACTTATAATAAAAAGAGCTAGCCACTTTATAAAGATAGTAAAACGCTACAACCATACTTTTTTCAATACACTAAGAGAAAAAATGATGTGGGGAGCAGATAATAGAATCTAATAATCAGATATTCCATATATACAAAATAGCATGTGAAATTATTTAGATGTTTCATATGCTATTTTTATTGGTGCAAATTCCATACGTTTATCCTTGTTCAATTTCAAGATCAGAAATCTAGAATCCCTCAGATTTTTACGTTGATCCGTTTTCCGTTGTTCATCCGCAACCTTCGTGTAGAGAAAATCCAAAGCTTATAAACGCAAAAAATCCCCGAAGTATCTCTACCTCGAGGATCTCTCATATAAGACGGCGACTACCTACTCTCCCACAATATGCAGTACCATCGGCGTGACGAAGCTTAACTTCTCTGTTCGGAATGGGAAGAGGTGGAACCTTCGTGCTATAGTCACCTGAATTTCTTTTTATATCAGGTCTTGCATGAAGCACAAACTGAAAAACCAATCTGTCTCAAAACTAATTCTGTTTCAGTGCTAAACGTATATAACATCCTTAACGTGTCACGTGACAATGAAAGTTGACGGGCAATTAGTAATGCTCGGCTTTGCTGTCTCCAGCTTTACACCTGCATCCTATCAACGTCATCGTCTATGACGACCCTCAAGAAATCTAATCTTGTGGCCGGCTTCGTACTTAGATGCTTTCAGCACTTATCCGATCCAGACTTAGATACCCGGCAATGCACCTGGCGGCACAACCGGCAAACCAGAGGTCTGTCCAACACGGTCCTCTCGTACTAGTGTCAGAGCCACGCAAATTTCATACGCCCACGATAGATAGAGACCGAACTGTCTCACGACGTTCTGAACCCAGCTCGCGTGCCACTTTAATGGGCGAACAGCCCAACCCTTGGGACCTTCTCCAGCCCCAGGATGTGACGAGCCGACATCGAGGTGCCAAACCACTCCGTCGATATGAGCTCTTGGGAGGGATCAGCCTGTTATCCCCGGAGTACCTTTTATCCTTTGAGCGATGTCCCTTCCATACGGAAACACCGGATCACTATGCTCTAGTTTCCTACCTGATCGACTTGTCAGTCTCCCAGTCAAGCACCCTTTTGCCATTACACTCTTGGGCCGGTTACCGATCGGCCTGAGGGTACCTTTAGAAGCCTCCGTTACGCTTTTGGAGGCGACCACCCCAGTCAAACTACCCACCAAGCAATGTCCTTCNGAAGTTAGAACTCAAACAAACGAAGGGTCGTATTTCAACAGCGGCTCCACGAACACTGGCGTGCCCGATTCATTGCCTCCGACCTATCCTACACATCGCGTGCCCAAATTCAATGCTAAGCTATAGTAAAGGTTCACGGGGTCTTTTCGTCCCATCGCGGGTAATCGGCATCTTCACCGATACTACAATTTCACTGGGCTCACGGTTGAGACAGTGTCCGGATCATTACACCATTCGTGCAGGTCGGAACTTACCCGACAAGGAATTTCGCTACCTTAGGACCGTTATAGTTACGGCCGCCGTTTACTGGGGCTTCAATTCAATGCTTCTCTCATCGATGACATCTCCTCTTAACCTTCCAGCACCGGGCAGGTGTCAGGCTGTATACATCTACTTTCATATTAGCACAGCCCTGTGTTTTTGTTAAACAGTTGCCTGGACCTATTCTCTGCGCCCTCTCTTGCGAGGAGGGACCCTTTATTCCGAAGTTACAGGGTCAATTTGCCTAGTTCCTTAACCGTGATTCACCCAAGCGCCTTAGTATATTCAACCCGACTACGTGTGTCCGTTTGCGGTACGGGTACCTCCAACGTTAAGCTTAGCGGATTTTCTCGGCAGTCTGATTACCCACACTATCACCGCTTCCCGAAGGAGTTGGTGTACTCTCAAGTTCGACTCTTCCCGTGGATTTGCCTGCGGGAATCAACGTCTACACTCTTTAACCGGCTATTCCGTCAGCCGGCGGTGGTGTCACTGCTGCGTCTCCACATCGCCATTGGAGGTAGTAACGGAATTTTTACCGTTTCTGCCATCGGTCTCGCCGTTCGGCTGAACCTTAGGTCCCGACTTACCCTGATCCGATTAGCGTTGATCAGGAAACCTTAGTCTTTCGGCGAGGGGGTTTCCCACCCCCTTTATCGTTACTTATACCTACATTTGCTTTTCCATACGCTCCAGAGTGGCTCGCGCCACGCCTTCAACGCAGAATGGAATGCTCCCCTACCAATTGGAAACAATTGCCTTGCGGCCATTGTTCAATTCCATAGCTTCGGCAGACAACTTCATACCCGATTATTATCCACGCCAAATTCCTCGACTAGTGAGCTGTTACGCACTCTTTAAATGAAT
>NZ_JAOQJJ010000012.1:0-98369 GCF_025567135.1 Bacteroides cellulolyticus | reverse complement strand
TGTTTTTCTCTTATATACAAAGTTAACTATAATGGTATAGCTTTTTTAGTGCTATCTTATGTTATCCGTCACTTCCGATTTTAAACATAGGAACTATTTTAAAGAATTCATTATCCGCCACTATTCCGTTCATAATATAGCGCTCACCTTCATACTCTACGTAATCTTGCTCCAAAATAGTGAGTTGGGCACGTCCGCTGATATATCTTTTATCTACGTACATACTATCTAGCCCGTCCAACTCCGCAATAGATAATCCATAAGTTACTCCATCTAACACGAATTTTACTCCGTAAACAGAGTCCTTGTCCACACAGTTATCGTCAACAGACAATTCACTGTTTATGTAACGGAGCAATATGATACAGCATGCCAGACTTAACGACAGACCTACAATATTTATTATTGTGTAAGATTTAAGGCGTACCAGAAAACGCCATGCATAAATTATAGTTTTCATACTTCAAATTCCTTTTTCAAATAAATAATACCGAGACGCTTTGTATTTTTAACTAAAACACCAGTTCCTCCGCATCGCCAAAGTTATCATATCCTGACGTAATCACACAATCACCGGGCTGCAAACCTTCGGTTATTTCATATTGACGCGGATTCTGACGGCCAATGGTTATTGGCACTTTATATGCCCGTGTCTTGTCATCACTGAGCTTATAAATCCATCTGCCGCCTGTATGCTGGTAGAAATTACCGCGCGAAATTACAACTGCCTGCTCCGGCTGTCCCAACTCTATCTGTACTCTGAAGCTCTTACCCAGGCGGACATTGTCCGGCATATCTCCGGTAAAGACCAGATCGACATCGAACATACGGTCCTTCACCTCTGGAACTACTTTTGTGACTTTCAAAGGATATTTCTCTCCCTGATTAGATACAGTAGCCGGTAGTCCTGTTGTTATTCTGACGATATAATATTCGCTTAACGAAGTGTGCACTTTAAACTGGTCAAGGACTTTTACTTCGGCAATGTTCTCTCCCGCTCCTACCTGCTGACCGAGAGTTACTTTCACAAAACTCAACTGCCCGTCCACCGGTGCCCGCACTACCAGGTCATTTATTCTTTCAAGGCTGCGCTGGAGTTTCTTCTGTTCCCTGTCATAATCGTTCTTCAGAAGTTCTTTTCTGATAACTGTCATGGCAGAATCGCTACGAAGACTGCGCAATTTAAGTCGTGTGGACTCCGTCTTATACTCATACTCATCGCGCGACACTTCAAGTTGTGCCTTACTGCGTATTCCCATTTCGTATTCTTCTTTTTCGAGGGCAAAACTTTTCCTGATTTTATTCAGTTCGTATTCGGCTTCCAGTGTCTGCTGCTTCAGGACTAGAGTTTTCTGCTCCATTTCAAGCTCTTTCTCGCGGTAAGTTATCATCTGTTTTTCCCAATCATCACGCTGGTCGTCGATATCTCTCATCAGATTCGGATTGGAGAGTATCAATATCGTATCTCCTTTCTTCATCAGTCTTCCTTCTTCGGCTACGATGCTGTTTACATTCCCGGCTTCGCGCGCATTCACCATAATGGTCATAATGGGCTGTACTATGCCTTCTACGTCAACATACTCCATGAAATCCGAGTCCGTAACTTCCGAAATTTGTATTTTGTCGATGTCTATCCGCAACCGGCGAGGACCGGACGCAAGAACTATCACATAAACTATCCCGGCAAGGATTACTGCCCCGCCTGCTATCCTGTACTTGTAGCGTATGTACCAGGGTTTCTTCTTTAGTTTTATATCCATAGATGTAATGTTTTTTATTATCAGAATTCAAGATTATGCCATATCGGACATTTATTCATAAAATCATACTGTGTTATACTGCGCAGACCATAGTATAGAGTCCAGTATGTCTGCATAGCTGATATGTAGTTACGGAGTGCAGAGTCTTTTTCAGTTGTCGCCGCATTTAAATCAAGTATAGATGATTTACCCATAAGATAAAGTTTGAGAGCCACTTCGTAACGCTTCGTGGCAGTGCGTTCCGTTTTTCGTGCGACACTTACCTGTTGCGACTGAAGATTGAACTGGCGTACCATTTTCCTGACATTCAGTTCGAAGTCCGTCATGGCCTGAGCCACCTGTGTCTCCACCAGTTCCACATTCGATTTTGCCACTTTCACTTTTCCCTTGCCTCGTCCCCAATCCAATATAGGTATTGCTATGGAAAGACTCACATACTGTTGGTCGAGCGGATTTCTGTACGAATCCTTAAAAATGTCTGCCGTCTGTGACAGGCCGAACTGCAAATACAGGTCAGCCTTCAAACCTCTTGACGCTTTAGCTGATGCAAGCTGACTGCGGCTTTCGAGTTTCTGCCTTTTATACAGGTCGATATCCGGACTGTTTTCGTACGCCTGTCTGAGAGCCTCATCAAGCGGTACATTAAAATAGTATATGCTGTCTGCAGGAATAACTTCTATCTCCGCATCGTCATTTATTCCGAGAAAAGAACGCAGTGTTAGCATGGCATCTTCAACTTCTATTCCGGCATTCATCATGTTTGTTTCCTCATTCAGTTTGTTCACTTCAAGTTGAAGCATCTCATTTTCGGTGATACTGCCTATGTTATATCTTCCGCGAGCATATCTGTACAATGTATCGGCAGAAGCATAGTTGGAACGTGCTATATTAAGATTGGTCTGTGCCGAGGCAAGGGCATAGAAAAGCTGACATGTTCTTGACGCAATAAGTTCCATAGTCTCCGCATAAGTCTTGCATGCCTCACGGTATTTCACAGGCTCGATACGCTTGTCCCATTTCAGATAGTTATATCCGAAAAGCGACTGAGTGTAACCTATTGAAAACGGTTGAGTGTTATACGCTCTGCCATTGCTTCCAAACTCGTCAATCCTCTGTGTAGAGGTCTGTACGAAAAAGTTACCACCCGTGAAAGATACATTCTGGCTAATCTGCAATCCAAGGTCGGTACTCAAATTATTCTGACGGATGAACTGTTCAGTTCCATCCGGCTGGGTAATCTTGTTAATCTGCCTGTTAAGATATGGATTGGAAATCAGACTTACCGACGGCAGATAGTTGGCACGGAAAGAACGGTAATTCCAATAGGCTGCACGGTATGTATGTCTTGCAGCCTGTACCTCCGGCGAATTATCGTGTGCCATCGATATGGCATCTTCGAGAGTGAGCGTAAGTTTTCTGTTTGTATCACCTGCATAGGCAATGCCTCCGGTACAAACTATTAAAATTAAAGTCAGAAATATTCTTATTCGTTTCATGGCAACTGTAAGTCAATGAAGTTAAATGAAAATAATTTATCCGGTATATTAAAATCAAAAACTATGCCATTATGCTATATCATTATTTTTCAGATGTTTAGAAGAAGTAAATCATTCGCTATATCGTGCGTTTACGCACAAAAAACGTGTGATAACGCACATACAACACATTGTTTTAAATATTATATTTGCAAAAACACGATAATAACATGGAAGACAAAGGAAAAATACTTATAATAGACGACAATGAAGATGTGCTGTTTGCATTAAATCTTCTGCTGGAACCATATATGGAAAAGATTAAGGTAACTACTCAGCCATCGAGGATAAAGCACTTCATGGAAACTTTCAGTCCGGACGTGATACTTCTGGATATGAATTTCTGCCGCGACGCAATAAGCGGTAATGAGGGGTTTGAATATCTGGAACAAATATTAAGCATTGACTCTAAAGCTGTAGTGGTGTTCATGACAGCATACGCCGACACAGAAAAGGCTGTCAGGGCTATAAAGGCAGGTGCAACCGACTTCATCTCAAAACCCTGGGAAAAGGAGAAACTGCTTGCCACACTGTCGTCTGCAATAAAACTTAGCAAATCGAACAAAGAAATCAACAGATTGCGCGAACAGGTATCGGCTATGGGAAACGAATCGCCGATTTCGGACTTCATAGGAGAATCTCCGGCCGTAAGAAAGTTGAAGGACACGATATACAGACTGTCTGAGACGGATGCCAACATCTTGATTTTAGGCGAGAACGGTACGGGTAAGGATATGGTGGCACGTATGGTGAAGAACCTTTCGCCACGTGCCGGAGAAAGTTTTATCACCATAGACCTTGGGAGCATACCCGAACAGTTGTTCGAGAGTGAGCTTTTCGGATATGAAAAAGGCGCGTTTACAGACGCAAGAAAGTCAAAACCGGGAAGAATGGAAATGGCATCGGGAGGTACACTGTTTCTTGATGAGATAGGAAACCTGTCATTGCCAATGCAGGCAAAACTGCTCACTGCATTGGAGAAAAGGTATATCACAAGACTTGGAGGAGTGGAACATACACCGATAGACATACGTCTGATATCCGCCACCAACTCAAACCTTCAATCCATGATAGACGAAGGAAAGTTCCGCCAGGATCTCCTCTACCGCATAAACACCATTGAGCTTCACATTCCACCACTCAGGGAAAGAGGAAACGATATAATCCTGCTAGCAGAGCATTTCCTGAAGATATACAACAGGAAGTACAGAAAAGAAATCTCCAGCATCAACAGGGACGCAAAAAACAAACTCATGAAATATTCATGGCCAGGAAATGTGAGAGAACTTCAGCACATAATAGAAAGGGCTGTAATATTGAGCGACAACAGTTCGCTGCGTACCGACGACTTTATCTTCGCACATAATACCAAGGAACAGAAAAGCCTGCCGGACGAGGAACTGAACCTTGAGGCTTTGGAAAGAAAGGCGATAGAAAAAGCCATAAAGGTAACGAACGGGAATTACACTATGGCTGCCGAGCTTTTAGGTATAAGCAGATTCGCACTTTACAGAAAAATAGACAAACTACAACTCTAATTCATCAGGTATGGGAAGATTCAATATCTACATATTGACAAATACGGTCGCGCTGTTTCTGTGTATGGCAGGAACGGTTTACTGTATGCATACTAAACTCGTTTTTTCCTGTCTACTTTGTTCTGTTTTATGTCTGCTCGTAATAATAAACATATACCGGCTGCAGAACAAACAGACAAAGATGATAAGGAAAGCCATAGAATGCCTGAAATCGAAAGATACAAGCAGTATAATAACTCCCCCTTTCAAGGACAGGAAGATATCTGAACTGGCAGAGACTCTGACGTTCATCATAAAGGACCTGAAAAGCTCTGCCATGGAAGACGAGACGAAATACCAGTACTACAAGAACCTAATGAACAGTGTAGATACCGCCGTAATCTCTACATATAAGGACGGAAGAATTATATGGATGAACAAGTCAGCAAAGAATATCTTAGGGCCGGAGGTATTCAAACTGCCGGAAGATATTCAGGATGCACTGAACAATAAGGAAAAGATAGTACACAGAAAGAAGCAGGAATCAACCCTTGATTTATCTGTTTCATGTACCAGGATTTCCGTTCACGGGCAGGAACAATTCATAGTGAGCATGAGCAATATCCATTCTGCACTGGAAAAGAACGAAATGGAAGCATGGCAAAAGCTCATCAGGGTGCTAACGCATGAGATTATGAATTCCATTACCCCTATCATTTCATTGTCGGACACTCTGCAAGAAAGAAGCGTAGAATTCCCGATAAACGAAAGTACCCAGAGAAATATTTCTCAGGGACTGGGAATAATAAACCGTCGCTGTAAGGGACTGATGGAATTTGTTGACAACTACAGAAAACTTACACGAATATCAGCACCAGTAAAAAGCGAAATAAAAGTTTATGACTTTTTCAAGGACATCGAAGGACTTACAGCTACAGATTATATACATTTTACTCTGGAAGACAATGATATGACTCTATCTGCTGACAGGGCACAGTTGGAACAGGTATTTCTGAACATTATAAAGAATGCTATTGAAGCATGCAGAAAAACAGAAAATCCTAGAATAGAAGTATCAGCCGTATATCACAAAAACGATTCTATAAAATTCACCATATCCGACAACGGAGAAGGCATTATACCTGAAGTAAAGGAAAGAATCTTCGTTCCGTTCTTCACCACTAAACCAAACGGTTCAGGTATAGGCTTAAGCCTCTGCAAGCAGATAATTACCCTGCACGACGGATTAATAAATGTAGAATCAAAAGTCGGTTACGGAACAGTATTTACGATTATAATGGGAAAATCATGATTTCTTTCCGTCAGTCACATCAGACAGAATCTCACTCTGTGCGAAGTATTCAGGTTTCTCGGCATAAATATACATCACGCTTCCACCCTTTATTGCATCAATAATTGGTTTGGAAATCTTTTGAGGAAGCGCAGGACATCCAAGACTTCTACCCAAGCGACCACCGCCCTTTATCACTGAAGGATTGGCATAAGATGCTCCATGAACCACTATGGCACGTTCCTTTGCCTTATCGTTTATCCCCTTTTCCAGTCCATTAAGGATAAGCGAATACCCGTTACCTCCGTTATAGGTAGTCTCAGTAAGATAGAATCCCAAAGAGCTTTTATAAGAACCATATTCGTTTGAGAATGATGTGGCATAGTTCTCCCCGCTGTTTCTGCCATGCGATACAAGAGAGTTGAAAAGCATCTTGCGGTTCTTCATGTCAAATACATAGAGACGCTTCTCTGTCGAGGGCTTGGAGAAATCTATAAGGGTAAGAATATCACGATGACGGTTTTCGATTTTCCTGTATCCTTCTACAGCCTGACGAAAAGCCTTATAATTGACAACTCCATCAAGCTGCATAGATTCATAAAGATTGGCACATTCGTCAACCTCTGAAGGAGAATGTACAAGCATACCACTGGCAAAAGACGGTGCCATGGCAGGAACTACAAAGCCGGAACAAACAAGAAATATAGATATTAATATATTGCGCATTATCAAAAATCAATGAAAAATTCAGCCGCAAAGATAGCACTTTATATTAATATATCTGAAAATCAGTTAGTTAAAAAACTCAATGAAATGTTATATCGAATATTCATTCAATTACTACAACCAGGCTTTCCTGCACCGGAGCCCAGTCGTAAACAAATTTGGCATGCGAAGTTGCATTACGAACGCACATGTGTGAACGCGGAGTGGTACCCAAACTCCAGCTGTATTCTATCATCTTTGTGGCAGTAACATTCACAGGCACTCCATGTATATATGCCCCATTGGTAAAACGGCTTGCATACGGCGCATAACCTCCTACTGCACTCGAACCATCCTTCAGAAAAATCATCTTCTGTTTCTTTTCCTGAATTAGATACATACCAAGCGGAGTCTCTTGAGCGTATGGAGGGTAATGACGTCCGGTAGTAGCAGGGTTAATGCTTCTCACCTTCCATTCTGCCTTTGCCACTCTTTCAAGAGTGGTTATATTCTGATCCCCACGGTCAACGAAAACGACATGATGGAAGTTTGTAGAATCGGAAAGCATCTTGACATATCTTTCCGGAACATACCATTCGTCATCGAACGTGGCAGAACGTATATGAATATATCCACCTTTTCTTCCAAGAACAGAAGCTAAAGAGCCGTCACGACCATAACGCTCGGGGGTAACGGTATCTGACAACAGATACAAAGGCACAGACTGATATCTTTCCACTCCCAAAGTATCAGATACACGCTTGTATTCATTTCTGACAAACCTTCTGACCAATGCAGCTTCACCGTTTCTGTTTCTGTAATTCTGTATGACACACCATTTACCCGATTCGGGTTCCATATTCTCGACGTATGCCAGACACTTCTTTATAACATCCCACTTTATGGAACGTACAGTGTCCTTGTAAGGATAAACATCCTCAAGAGTATATTTATCAAATAAAAGTTCTTTGGTGATTATTATGTCTTCTGCAGCTATCGGCTTTTCCTTAAACAGTTCTGTAATTGTGATACTTTCAAGTAATTCCTCTACCTTCTCCAGCGGGACAACACCTTCACCTTTTCTTATTTCGCATCCGGAAACAAGAAAAACAAGAAGTAAAGAAATTACAAATGCTTTCATAGTCGATTGATTATCTATTTGGCACAAAGATAGTATTTTAAAATTAGTTCACAAATAGTAAAAGCATATTTCTGATAATTATAAATTATTAAACCTCTGTATCTATATTTTCATCAATAAAACGCAATGTCTCCACTTTTTCCAAACGTGCCCTCAACTTAGGCATTGAAGATTTTCTGATTCTCAGCTTCATCAGACAGTCCATATCATACGACTGTTCGAGAATCTCCGGCTCCTCTTCCTTCACAACCCTCATTACATCGTTAATAAAAGGATATTCAAAAGCAAAATACACATCCTCGTCAACAGTTTTCTCTATCACTACAGCTTCTTCAAGAGCCTGAGCGGCAGCAGTTTTGTATGCGACTATAAGTCCGCTTGTTCCCAATTTTATTCCTCCGAAATATCTCACCACAATAACAAGAATATCTGTAAGTCCGAAAGAATTTATCTGACCGAGTATAGGACGTCCTGCAGTACCGGAAGGCTCACCATTGTCATTGGCACGGAAATCCTTTCTTTCATCCCCAAGCATATAGGCATAACACACGTGACGGGCATCATAATATTTCTTCTGATATTCCTCAAGGTATGTCTTTATCTCCCCAAGTGTACGGACCGGAAGAGCTATGGCTATGAATTTGCTTCGCTTTTCTGTGTAAATTGATTCGGAAATCCCCTCTATGGTCTTATATGTATCTTCCTGCTGCATTTTGTGATGTTTTGAATGATAATGCAAAGGTAATTATTTAATGTTTACAAACAAAAAAGCCCGGCCATTTCAAAATGACCAGGCTCGTTAAAAGTAATCAGACAATGCTATTTATTAACACAGATATTAGCAGTTTCCCATTTATGTGTATCAGAACATTTAATATTCAAGACTTGATTTCCTACCTGCATACGGAAATCACCTTTCTCAAGTATCCATTTTCCGTCAGCACCTACAAAAGCAAGATCGCTTCCTTTGATAGTCAATGTTACAGTTTTGGTCTCACCTGGCTGTAATTCCACTTTCTTGAATGCGCGCAGTCTGCGATTCTCTGGTGTGAGCGATGCTACCAAATCGCTGCTGAACAACATTACAACTTCTTTACCTGCAATCTTTCCAGTATTTGTAACGTCTATTGTAAATTCCAGTTTTTCGTTTTCAGTAAAAGTATCTTTGTTCACACGCAGATTCCTGTAATCGAAAGTAGTATAACTCAAACCGTAACCGAAAGGCCATTGAACAGAAATTACAGCATCATAATCGTATGCACCTTCCATCTTATCCATTTCCTCGCTTACACGATAATCGTATGTAGTAAGTTCAGCTTGGTTTCTTGGATATGTATATGGCATCTTAGCACTTGGATTTGCATCACCGGCAAGGATATTTGCCAATGCATCTCCACCATAATTACTAGGCAACAAGATATTAATTACACCGTCTGCCAAAGGTTCAATGTCACTTATAACACGTGGACGACCGCCATTTATTACAAGAACAATAGGCTTGCCTGTCGTAGCAAGAGCTTTAACAAGGTTACGCTGGTTTTCAGAGATTGCAAGGTCTGCCAGATTTCCAGGAGTCTCGCAATATGAATTTTCGCCTATACATGCGATGATTACATCTACATTCTTTGCTGCAGCCACAGCTTTTTCTATTTCAGGAGTGCTTTCTTCGTAATACGCTCCTTCGGCAACGTATGTAACTCCTTGTTCTAGGGTTACCAAATCAGCGCCAAACTTGTTGCTTACAGCTTCGTAGATGGTATTATACTCGCCTGCAAAGCGGTCGGCAAGATGCCCCTGCCATGTATAGCTCCATCCGCCGTTAAGGCATCTCATGGAATTTGCGTTAGGACCTGTCACAAGGATTTTCTTACCTTTTGCCAATGGTAATATGTTATTCTTGTTTTTCAGCAACACTTCTGATTCTTCAGCTGCTTTGAGTGCGATTGCGGCATGTTCCTTGCTTCCGAATTTAGGATAATCCTTATAATCAGTGTTAGGATTGTCAAAAAGTCCCAAACGATATTTCAGACGAAGAATACGACGAACAGCATCGTCTATACGGCTCATAGGAACTCTACCTTCTTCTACCAATTCCTTCAACAGTGTACAGAAATCAAGATCATAAGGCTCCATAGCCATATCAATACCCGCATTGATTGCAATTTCTATTGCTTCCTTCTTGTTGGCAGCTACCTTTTCACGAGTATAAAGATTATTTATATCAGCCCAGTCTGTAATCAACATCCCGTCCCATGCCAAATCTTCTTTAAGCCATTCTGTAAGCAACTGCTTGTTGGCATGTACCGGCACACCATTGATAGAAGCACTGTTCACCATAATAGTAAGCGCACCAGTCTCAACACAAGCCTTGAATGGAGCAAAACACTTCTCTCTCAAATCAGATTCAGATATATAAGCCGGAGTACGGTCTTTACCAGTACGCGACATACTGTAACCAAGGTAGTGCTTAACAGAAGCCGCTACACGGTCTTCTGGAATATGGTTAGGGTCATCTCCCTGGAAGCCTCGGACAGCTTCGCTTCCCATTATGGCATTAATAAGACAATCTTCACCATAGTTTTCCCAAACACGTGACCAGCGAGGATCTCTTGCCATATCGACTGTAGGCGAATAGGTCCACGGACAATTACTTGCACGCGTTTCGTAGGCAGTCACGACAGCCGACTCGTATGTTAGTTCAGGATTGAATGCAGCTCCAAGATTAATATTCTGCGGGAAAAGTGTTCCGCCAAGTGTATATGTGGTACCATGATTCTGGTCAAGACCATAGATACAAGGAATACCTATCTCCTTCATTGATACTTCCTGGATATAGCCGATAATTTCCTTCCACTTCTCACGGCTCTGTGCAACAGGCCCGGGAGCATTCAGTACAGATCCGACTTTGTACTTTCCAATTGCATTTTTTACTTTCTCCTTATCGAGTTTGAATTCCCCTTCAACTACACTACCAAGGACATCGATAGAAAGCTCTGTCATCTGTCCTACTTTTTCATCCAAAGTCATTCGTGACAGTGTGGCTTCAACTTTTTTCTCAATATTTGCATCTTTCGTCAAACCTGCAGGAGTTGCCGCCTGAACGAGGCAGGCAGCATTTCCTATAATGGACGAAACTAAAAGTAATCTTTTAAAATTCATATTTATCAATTATATTCGCTGTTTATAAATTATTCTTCATAAGTTACACGGTCAACATAATATCCATGACCTACACAGATAAATCCAGCTTCAGCCTTCAACAAGTCAATTATCTCCTGAGTCAAAACAATTTCAACAACACCATCTTCCGAGAATACAGATTCAGGATAACCTGGAAGATCCGTCCAATAAGCAGTTTTGGTTCCAATCTGATGATAAGTATCATTAGGCTCTATTGTGTAATATATTTTCAATTTACTTCCTAGAGGCAAATCTTGAATCATTGTTTTAACTTCACCAAATTCTTTTGCAGATTCTGATGCTCCAGCCTCCCAAGAAACATAATAATGTCCTTTCCATAATTCAACTTCGGATGGTGAATCCTTAACTGTAACAGCTAGCTCTGTCTTTATCTCGTCTTCGACAAAGAAATTAACGCTTTCTCCATCACTTGTTATACCAGTCAGTACATAGTCTCCATCTGCAACTATAGGTGAAACGAAAGTCAAACGAGTTGAATACTGTTCAACGAATGTAGTGATTGCGTTTCCACCCAATGACAAAGAAGCAACTTTATCCATATTCAATCCTGTAAGAGTCCACTTAGCATTTGGCTGTTTACTATCAGGGCCTGATGTTACCAAAGACTTAGAAGTAACATCCATTGTATTAGCACCGTATCTATTGCCTTTCACATCAACAAATGCCACACGATATTCACCGTCAGCCAATCCTGCAGGAATTTTAAACTCAATATAGGCACCTGATTCGACGTATGTTACATCAGATATTTCTACTTCTGGATTACTTTTAGATTCACTAACATTTATCTGCTTTAAAGCGACTTTTGCTACCTTGTCAAGATTTGTTCCGCTTAATCGTGCCCATCCTCCTGGTACAACAATGCGTTCTAATACGATTTCATCACTCTGAGGATCTTCGGCCAAAGCTTTTATTTTTACAAGTCCTTCACGAAAAGTTGTCTTTCCTACAGGAGTTGAGACATCAACTCTAAGATGATATATACCTGCTTCAAGATTCATCTCGAGTGTCTTTTCTGTCCCAACATTTTCACCATCAAGCGTCCATACCACAGATGTATAATCTGCAGGTGTCGTTGTAACAGTTATTGAGAACAACACATCTCTGTCAATTTCTGAAATAGTTCCTAATCCGCCATTTTCATCACGTTCAGGAAATGTCGGTGCTATTATACGTGGGTTATCATCTGCTGTTGCAGTAGAAAATGGCTCTTCTTCACTACAAGATGTAAAAGAGAAACCTGCACCGAGCAATATAAATAATATCCAATATATATTTTTCATTTTAATACGAAATTTAAATTGTTTAGTGTACTAGATTTTTATTCTTTATCCCACCATACAGGAATATTCCAACTGTTAGTTCCACCCATACGGTCCAAAGCTTCCTGATAGCCTTCCTTGTTGTATGAAGACTCAAGAATAGGATAGCATAAACGTACCGGGATGTCGTATCCTCCTGTCAGCTTATCAGCTGCATAGCCATATTCGGCAGGAGATTTCAGTTTTGGATACCCCGAACGACGAATGTTTGCCCAACACTCTGACAGGTTATGGAAGTGAAGAATCCAAGCCTGAGTATTTATAGCTTCTTTCTTACCTTCGTCACTAAGAGCTGAGATAGGATGATTTGCAATATAATCGTTTATAGCCTGATTGTCTATTTCACAATCATAATTATCAACAAGGAATGCCATTGAAGCCCTAACGCCATTTTCATAATGCTGTTCAACAGTTGTAGAGCCCACGTTCCATCCTTTAAGTTTAGCCTCAGCCAATAGGAACTCAACCTCAGCATATGTCATAACAACACCCGGGTTGTCAGATTTAAGGAAATTCTGGGCCAATTTAGGACGGGTAGCATCCTGTAACCATGGATTTGAGTAATTCGTATTGTCAGGATACCTTTCTTTAAGGTCCGCTATAATTTCACTCCAATATCCATTATCCGGCCATGGTTCATACCAGAATTCACCCGGTTTTGAAGGATTGAACTGCGCACCCAGTTCCAGCATTTCATCTGTCAAATCAATACGGTTATTAGGATTTGACTGAGTCAGACCCTTGTCGAAATAACAACGGGTAAGTGCAAAAGTACGAGGGTCGTCATTGTCCTTCAAAGTATTGAAGAAAGTAGAACAGATATAAGTCTGATTATTTGCAGGGTCATTACCAAAATACAACTGTGACAAAGCGTTACGTCTGTAATCTGTATATGCTTCCTGACCAAAATTGAATGTAAGCTCCATATATTCAATCAATGCGTCATCATCAGCACTTGTCATATAGCCGGCAGGATCTGTAAATGCCTTTTCAAACTCTTCCTGCGCCTTCTGTGGAGAAACATCAGATATACGCATAGCATAACGCATACGAAGAGAATTTGCAAGCTTTTTCCATTTTCTTATATCTCCATTAAATATCACATCACCTGTGATTTCATCTTTCTTATCGTCTAAAGCGGCAGCGGCTTCAGTCAGTTCTGTAAAGAAACTGTTGTAGATTTCCTCTTGTGTATCATAACGTGGACTTGTCATACCACTGATAAAACCTCTGGCTGCCTCTGAGTATGGAGCATCACCGTATGTATCTGTTATGATAGACATAAGATATACTTTGTAAATCACAGCAGCGGCATGTATGTTCACTTTGTTCTCGTCACCTTCTGTCTTTACCTCAACATCTACAAGATTCTTGATTCCTGTAGTATAAAGATTTGTCCAAAAACGATTCATTTCGTTATTGTCAATTTTGTGCTGACCTCCGTAGTTTGTTGTATTCCAACATCCCATAAGCTGCTGCGTAAAGGCACCTATATAGCTTCGGTATATCTCTATCATTCCAAGGTCGCCGTATGTTTGTAGTTCGGCAAAAGTCAACTGTGAATTTGGGTCAATATTTTCAGCTTTCGACGGGTCTGTATTCATGTCATTCATGTATTCATCACTGCAAGCTGTAAAAGCAAGTGCTAATGCCATGCACATTGCTGTTTTTATATATGATTTGTAACGTTTCATTGTGTATTTCTTTTTGAAATGATTTAGAATTAATTAGAATTTAACGTTGACATTGAAACCATAGCTTTTACGTGAAGGCAATGAGCCGTATTCCATACCCATACCTGTAGTATTGTTATAGTTCGAATCAGGATCGATATTAGGAATATTCTTCCAAACAATAAACGGATTACGCGCAACGAAAGACACAGTCAATCCTTGAACCTTATTCTTCAACCATGTTTTAGGTAATGAATAGCTCAATGTGATTTCACGACATTTAATGTATGAGTTGTCGTAAACAAACATTGATGGAGCATAACGACTGATATTCATCCAATAATCCTCAGGATTTACGTAGATATCATTAGGACGGTATGTTCCGTCTCCATTGTCTATTACACCAGGAGCAATGAAACCACCTGTCGGTGTCCAATTTGCTTCGCTTATGCCTAAAGCTTTACGCTGTTCTTCTGATTTATACCATTCTTCGCGTCCTTCCAATGTTTCCAATGCTTTACCAGATTCGTATGCAGCACGAGCTGACATTGAATACAAATCGGCACCGACCTTAACATCGAATACGGCAGCAAGAGAGATATTCTTGTATGTGAAATTTGTTACAACACCACCTGTCCAGTCCCATGAAGCGTTACCCAATATATGGTTACTGTTATCGTATTGTGGCAAACCAGTGCTTGGATCAATCAAAATATCACCATTTTCATTGCGTTTGAAGTCCGGACCAATAATTGAACCAAAATTTTCTCCTACTACAGCTGCAATCTGCACATCCTGCCATGTAGCCTTTTCCAGTTCAAATAAGTCGATGCCGTCAACCAATTCCTTAACCTTATTGTTGTTCTTAGAGAAGTTGATGTTCAAATCCCAAGAAAAGTCCTTTGTCTGAATAGGACGAGTGTTCAAAGCAATTTCAATACCGTTGTTCTGGATTTCACCGGCATTAATCATACGATATGTATAACCGGAAGCCCATGAACTAGCCATAGCCATAATCTGATTTCTACTAGTCTGGTTATAGTAAGTGAAATCCAGACCGATACGGCTATTCAGGAATTTCAATTCCAATCCCATTTCGTATGAGTTGGTTCTTGTAGGCTTTAGGTCACGATTAGGAATAGTAGTGTTACTGATAGAGCCTAAAGTATATCCAGGATAAGTAAATTTAGATTTCGTATATACCAATCCCAACTGATAAGGATCAGTATCGCTACCTACTTGTGCCCATGACACACGGAGTTTTCCGTAAGGCAGGAAATTGTGATTCTTTATAAGTTCAGAGAATACAAAGCTACCTGAGAATGAAGGATAGATATATGTGTTGTTATTCAAAGGTAATGTGGAAGAACGGTCTCCGCGCAATGTAGCATCAAGATATATCAGGTGTCTCCATCCAACATTTACTGCACCATAAATAGAATTTATCTGTTTTCTGTAATAATTCTGTTCCACACTTGTTTCATTAAAGCTCATGAGTGCCACCGTTTCACGTATCTTCATATCCTGAGCTGTAGTAATTGTAGTCTCATTATTCACTTTATACAAGTTGGCGCCCAATGTTGCATTGAAATCGAAATCACCCCAGGAGTTGTTATACAGAGCCAACATTTCGAAGTTGTACATACGGTTTCTGAAATTGCTTATCTGCAATCTGCCGGCTTCATAACCAGGAGTTGTAGGAGCCTTGAAATCCTCAAACTTAAACCAGTTGAATTCAGCTCCGACTGTACCCTGAAGTTTAAAATGATCTGTAACGTTCCATATTGCCTTGCCATTGAAACGGAACTGATCTTTATCCGATTGGTTTGAATTCTTGTAAACATCCCAATAAGGGTTTACATTGTATGGATCCAAACCATTCCAGTTAGAGTATTCACCGTTTGCATCCTGGTATGTTTTCAACCATTCCTGGTCATATGTAGTGGCAAGAGTCATAAGATTTTTACCGACATTACCTTTGCTGTCGCCAAGAGCCGGACGGTTCTTTACCGATTCGCGTGTATAGTTTGTACTGAAATCCAAATCAACTTTTCCCATACTAGTATTCGCACGCAAATTGAATATGTTACGGCTCATATTTGTATTAGGAACTATATCCTTATTACGCATATCAGTGTAAGTAAAACGTACTCCCGACTTTCCATGGCTCGAACTTAAAGTTAATGTATTTGTTGCAGTCAAACCTGTACGGAAGAAACCAGATACGTTATCAGGAATAATCAGATACGGACGCGAAACGCCATCAAAATAATCAAGCATATTTGAACCGTCGGCTTTTGGTCCCCAACTCTTATTTGTATTTGCAACAGCATTTATACTGTAAGTGCCATCACTACCCATACCATATATTTGCTGAACTTCGTTCCATTTAGCAAGTTGAGTTTCAAATGTCATTGTACCATTATACTCAACACTCATACGTTCACCATCCTTACCGCTAGCCTTCTTTGTAGTGATAAGAATTACACCGTGACTGGCACGGCTACCATACAACGCTGAAGCAGCAGGACCTTTAAGAACAGACATATTCTCAATATCATCAGGGTTAATGCTTGAAATACCGTCACCCAAGTCATAACCTCCTTCCGTACCGGCACTGCCATAGTTTGTATTATCCAAGGGTACTCCATCAATGACATACAGAGGTTGGTTGTTTCCTGTCATTTCTGTATTACCACGCAAAAGTACACGTGTAGAACCTGAAGGTCCACCGGCAGTCTGACTGACAACCAATCCAGGTACTCGACCAGCCATTGAGTTAATGACATTGGTTTCCTTAGCCTTTGTCAGTGCTTCACCTTTTACTTCATCTACACCATAACCAAGCGCCTTACGCTCACGCTTTATACCCAACGCTGTAACGACTACCTCACTCAACACCTTACTATCTTCCTCGAGAGTGATATCTAGTGGTGAAGTACCAACTTTTACTTCTTTTGTTTTGTAACCGACATAACTTACCACCAATGTGGCCCCCGGCTGTACATTCAGAACAAAGTTACCATCCATGTCAGTAATGGTTCCATTTGTTGTTCCTTTTTCAACAATCGAAGCTCCGATTATCGCTCCCATCGCATCTTTAACATTACCGGAAACCTGTCGATTCTGTTGCATTATTGCAAGATTGACTTCTGCAACTCCGGCATTCACTTGCGGTATTCCTCCCAAAAGAGACAAGGACAATGTACCGCAATACAATGTGTACTTGTAGTTTAATCTTCTCATAAGTTTTTAATAAGTAATAGTATTAAGATTAATTATATATTTTCACCCAGTCGATAAACATTTGGGCTTTTTCTCCATCCTTCAATGCTGTAATCTGTGCCGGATCTGTAATGCCTGGAAAATCTCCGCCAACTGCAAGATTAAGCAATAAATAGAATTTATCATTAAAATACTCAAAACGACCACTGTCAGGTCCGATATTGAATGTCTTAATTAATATATCATCAACCTTTACGATAAGTTCATTTTCATTCCACTCCAAAGAATAGACATGATAGTTGCCATCTTGTAGACTTTTCTCCATTGTCTTGGTTTGGAATACCTGTTCATGTCCTTCGACATTAGGACCATAATGAATTGCGGTATTGATATATGTTTCTGTTGTATTATTGGCTATGCCTGCTTTTTCTCCCATCTCCATTATATCAATCTCACCACAGGCAGGCCACTGCCTATCGTTGTCGCCCATCATCCAAAATGCAGGCCATAATCCGTTTGCTGTTTTAGGGAGTTTTATACTTGCTTCTACTTTACCATATTGAAAACTTTTCTTGCCTTTGCTGTTTACACGACCTGAATAAAATTTATCCCCTTCTTTTTTGGCCGTAAGAATAAGAACTGACTTATCTCCATCTTTACCTACACTAACACATGCTTCGATATACTCCTGAAGTTCATTGTTCACCCACCCAGGCTCATGAGTTTCTTTTGTCCAAACAGAATTATCAAATGTGTTGAAGTCTTCTGTAAACACGAGTTTCCACTGTTTCGAGGGTTCATCTTCATCTCCTGGTTGCTCATCAGGCAGCTCAGGTTCCTCCTCCTGTCCTTCATTATCATCTTTGATTTCCTCTTCCGGATTATCAGGCTTTACCGGTTCATTATTTGTCGAACACGATTGCAGATTTACTCCAAAAAAGAATAATAGAAATAAAATTACTGTTTTCATTACCGATAGTTTTTTGGTTAAACATTATGTATTTTCACTTTCTCTTTTACTGTTAACTAAAGATTACATTCAGCTTCCAAGCTGTTGGCAAAATTGGGTATAAACCTGTTTTTCAGGGTTTGAATGCTGACAGAAAAGGGTTGAAAACTATCATTTTTGCTTTTTAACCAAGAAAACATATAAAAATCGGGCTGACAAATCAATAATGTCTTATTTATGAACATTAATTGATTTGTCAGCCCGTAATATAAATATAGAACTATCTATTAGTTTTGCTCCAGAAACTTGCTTGGTGATATACCAAATTGTTTCTTGAACAATATACTGAAATATTTAGAATTCACAAATCCAGTTTCAGCGGCTACATCTGCCACAGGCTTTCCTTGTTTCAACAGTTCTGCCGCTCTCTGAAGACGAATCAGACGTATGAAATCCTGTGGAGCCTTTCCTGTAAGCGATTTCAAACGGTTGTAGAACAAGGTACGGCTCATAGCCATTTCCTGGCACAATTGGTTAATATTAAATTCTTCATCATCCATATTATCCATGACGAGTTGTGTTGCATGCTTGATAAAATTCAAATCATCCTCTGATACCGGTACAGCATCATTCTGAACATTGCCACCGTCTGTTTGCCTTATTTCGTCCTTACTGTTCAAAGTATCAATGGCAACAGTTTCATTTTTCTCTATTTGTGCCACCACATTTTTCAGAACATATTCACGAAGATGATTTCTGGTTTCGAGAATACTATGAACCTTCAATCTTAAAATTTCTGCACTGAAAGGTTTAGGAATATAGTCGTCCGCTCCACTTTTCAGACCGTTAACCATGGCGTCATGGGTTACTTTGGCAGTAAGCAATATAAACGGTATGCCGGATGTTTGTGGATTTTCCTTTACTATACGACAAAGCTCGTCACCCTGGATACCAGGCATCATAACATCCGACAGAATAAGATCCGGATATTCTTCTGCCAAACATTCCAAAGCCTTACTTCCATCAGATACATCTATAACCCGATAATCACGTTCAAAAATCTTCTTTAAATAACAGCGTAGTTCATCATTATCCTCAACTATAAGCAATGTATCCAAAGATTCTTTAATATTTTCAGAATCATCACCAATATACTCAGTTCTATTTTCTATAACCGGAGATATCTGTTTATGTATAACATTATTATCAAAAGAAGAATCAATATCAGCCTTGCGTAACGTAACATAGAACGTACTGCCCTTGTTTACTTCAGACTTGTATGAAATTTTTCCATGCATCATATTAACCAAACGCTGAACCTGTAACAGTCCGAATCCTGTGCCTGGTTCGTTTGTCTGCCTAGCATTAACCGCACGATAAACATTCTTGAACAGCTGTCTGCCCGCATCAGCAGGAATGCCAATGCCTGTGTCTTGAACCTCTATAACTACATTCTTTTTATCGGTTGAAAGTGACAGGCTGATTGTCCCATTTGCCAAGGTATATTTGCAAGCATTCGAAATAAGATTGTCAAGCAACATTTCCATCATCTGCTCATCTGCCATTGCAAACACATCATGTTCAGGCAAAGACATCTTTATATGCAATTGTTTCTTATCACAATACGACTGGAAGCTTACACATTCCTTCACTAATAAATCGTTGATATTTATAGGTTTAAGAGTTACATCTTTCTTATTTGTGTCTATTTTCTCAAACTCAAGCAATTGACTTACAAGCGTATGTAGTTTACGTGTATTATTACGCGCTGTTTCCAACAAGTAACTTACATCATCCGAAAGGTCTTTTTCCTTACTAAGATCTTCCAAAGGAGCCATAATAAGTGTTACAGGAGTCCGTATATCGTGTGCTGTCTCTACAAAGAACTTTATTTTGTCCTCATTATGCCTTTTCTGAAGCTGATTACTCTTATATCTAAGTATGAAATAAAATATACCGAGAACTAAAGACAAATATATTATCCATGCATACCATGAATTCCACCACGGCTGATTGATGTTTATTGAAAGTGAATCTTCTGAAATGATTTCTCCGTTACTTTTTCTTAAACTTCTGACTTTCAAGGTATACATTCCCGGAGAAACATTAGTATATCTGACAGTTCCATTCGAATACACCGCACTCCATGATTTTTCATACCCTTCAAGAATATACTGATAAGCTATATCATGCTGAAAACGATAATTTATTGACTCAAAAGTAACAGAAAATGAATTATAACTGTAATCAAGATCAACCTTCTTATCCATGAGCATTGCATAAATGGACGGACGCATCTGTATTTCCTTCTCGGGAGAAATATACTCCAATTTTAAATCTGTTATCCTGACAGGTGCGTCGTATTCCTCAACAGCCATCGCATCAGGAGTTATAAAAATAGCCCCATAAGTACTTCCATAAGCAAACCTACCATCAGAAAGTTTGATACATGCCGATTTGTTATATGTCTTATCTGTATCATGAATATAATTCAGATTTGAAACCTTCAGGGCATTTACAACGGCAAGACCTTTACCTGTGCTTGCCCAAATACGCCCTTTATTATCACGTTGCAAGCTATATATGTCGTCCGATAGCAAACCTTCTTTAGTGGTAATAGTCTTTACATCACCTGAATTCATATCATACAGATTCAGTCCACCTCCTTCCGTGCCAAGCCATACAGTACCGTCACCATTAAACAACATTGAAATGATATAAGCACTGACATTCTTATCATTGAACTCACTGGTTGTGGCATAACGTCTGAACTGAGATGTATATTTTTCTACAATACAAAAACCATTTACTGTAGCAACGGCCATTCTCAAAGAATCAACTTCTTCCATGGAATGAACCCAGTTTATATCAAACTCATTTTTACGTTTTCCTTGTTTGTCGGCTATAATTAAATTTCCGTCAAGTCCCCCAATCCAAAGATCTCCGTCCTTGTCCTCCTTCACTGAGAAAATATAATTTGTAGTAAGTCCTCCCGGCTTTTGAGTATGATGTCTTATCACACGCCCGTCTTTATCTATCAGGTACAAACCGTCACCATAAGTTCCAGCCCAGATATTTCCATCACCAGAACTACATAAATCTACTATTACAATAGATTTTAATATATGTTTCCAACGATGATCTGACTTATTCCTAATACTTATACCATCATCCGTGGCAAACCACAAATCATGATTTATATTCTCCTCTATATCATTCACATTATTATTTACCAACGACTGCGGATTTCCCCGTTCATGTGTCATTATATTGATAGGATACTTCAAAGAAATAGCCACAGACACTCCACCAGTGTAACTGCCTATCCATATATTATCCTGAAAGTCTTTGGTTACGGCATAGATTCCATTGCCACGTAAAAAGAACTCCCCACTATCCTCTGTATTTACAAACAACTTTGTATCTGAGGTATGTTTGTCCACAAAATATACTCCGCCACCGTCTATTCCAACAAGTATTCTGTTATTGTCATAAGGAGTAATGGCGCGAATAGGATTTAAAAAAGACAGATGTTGACCTTTTATACGATGCAATGAATAATTTCCGAGATCCAGAGTCCACAATCCGCTGTTGAACGTACCAATCCACAACTTATTTTCAGACTTATCGAAATAAAGAGTTTGTACATTTTTATCTTCAACAAGTTGATTTGAAACAGAATCTTCCCTACATGATAAACGAAAAACTCCATTAGATGTACCAACAAATAAAGAATCACACAAACATGCTATGTCATTTATATAATTGTCTTCTAAAACGCAACATAAAGCACCATCTGATTTTTTCGAATATAATCCTCTACTCAATCCAAACCAAAGCGTTCCATTTTCATCAGAAAATATTTTATTAAGAATAATTTCCCCCTCAATATGCTCCCCCAAAAACAAATATAATTCAAAGCTGTCCGTATTCGGTTGATATTTATATATTCTCCCGGTATGATCGTATGCCAAAAGTCCCAGTTTATTATCAAAATAAAGCCTGATTATTCTCCCTGCCAAATCACCATAATAGTAATTAGCAGATAATGAATAATTTTTTACTGTACGACCATTATATCTGTCCACTCCAGTTCTAGTTGAAATCCACATCACATTGTCATTATCCTCAACTATCGAGAATACTCTTTCGCTACTCAATCCATCAGTGCGCCCGATGTGACGAACACTAAACATACCGTCAAACGATTCGGCATATAAAGCATAAACAGACAACACAAAAGATATGACTAATAAGATATATTTTAAATTTATCTTCATATATTAAATCAACGGACACTTACATCCTTAAATTTCACAAAGGCTAATATGATACAAATATAGCGAAAATATATCAAATACTATATTTAGTTAACCTATTTCTAACATTATCTGAGAAAGCATCAAATGCTACAGACAGTTACAGGCCAATAATATTACCTAATTTAAAGACATACAGACTACATTAATATTGTTTAAACCGTATTATATATTCCAATATACACAATTGCGCCTGATGAATACAGGTGAACTTAGTTCACTTTATTTTCATCAGGCGCCAAACAAATATCAATAAAATAAAAATACTGGCATCATTCCAACTTATGTATAATCAGTCCCGAACGAAGCTTAGGCTCGAACCATGTAGTCTTCGGCGGCATGATATTTCCCGTATCGGCAATGTCCATCAACTGTTTCATCGATACCGGATACAGTGCCAGTGCCATAGCCATTTCACCACTGTCAACTCTGCGTTTCAGCTCTTCCAATCCGCGGATTCCACCAACAAAATCAATCCTCTTGTCCGAACGCAAATCCTTGATACCAAGTATTTCGTCAAGGATGAGATTTGAAGAGATTGTCACGTCAAGCACTCCTATCGGGTCGTTATCATCGTATGTACCGGGTTTTGCAGTGAGACTGTACCACTTTCCGGCAAGGTACAATGAAAAATTATGAAGTGATGAAGGCTTATAGATACTTTCGCCTTTTTCTTCGACTATGAAGTCTTTCTCCAATGCTTTCAGGAACTGTTCGGCTGTCAGTCCGTTCAAATCCTTTACCACACGGTTATAGTCGATAATAGTCAACTGCGATGCAGGGAAACATACAGCCATGAAGTAATTATACTCTTCATCGCCCTTGTGATTTGGATTTTGGGCTGCTTTTTCGGCACCTACCAATGCTGCTGCGGCACTTCTGTGATGACCGTCGGCTATATACAGAGCCGGCATATCAGCAAACAAAGCAGTAATCCTGTCTATATCGTCCTTTTCATCAATAACCCATAATGTATGACCGAATCCGTCGCCCGGAGCTATGAAGTCATATTCCGGCTCGCGTGCAGTATATTTAGCGACAATGGCATCAAGTTCGGCATTATCCGGATACGCAAAGAATACAGGCTCAATGTTCGCATTGTTCACACGGACATGCTTCATACGGTCCTCTTCCTTGTCGCGGCGTGTAAGCTCATGCTTCTTTATTACGCCATTCATATAGTCAGGCACGTATGCGCCAACAACAAGACCATACTGAGTCTTTCCGTTCATGGTCTGTGCATATACATAATAGTTTTCTTTATCGTCCTGCACCAGCCATCCCTTTTCCTGGAACATCTTGAAATTCTCAACGGCTTTGTCATATACAGCTGAATCATGCTCGTCAGTTCCAACCGGGAAATCTATTTCCGGCTTGATGATATGGTATAATGACTTTTCATTACCCTTAGCCTCTTCACGCGCCTCTTCTGAATTCAATACATCGTATGGTCGGGAAGCCACTTCCTCTACCATTGATTTCGGTGGGCGTATGCCCTTGAAAGGTTTAACTATTGCCATAGGCAGAAAGGTTTTTACTTTTTATTTACACGGAATTTTTCGCAACCATCCTTGAAGTAAGCCACAATCTGTTTTGCAGCGGCAATACCGGCATTGATATTGGCCTCGGCTGTCTGGGCACCCATCTTCTTTGGAGTGGAGAAATATCTGCCTGCACATTTAGCGGCAAATTCTTCATTCATGTCAGGCATGATATCTGTTACATACTTCAAGTCCTGACGTTCTTCCATCAGTTTCAGAAGTCCTTCTTCATCGATAACTTCTTTTCTTGCAGTATTGACTAGCAAACCATTCTTAGGCATAAGGTTCACCATATCGTAATTGATTGATTTGCGTGTTTCAGGGGTCGCAGGAATATGGAGTGATACAACATCGCAAGTCTTATAAAGTTCTTCGGCAGAATCTACAGGAGTAACACCGTCAGCCTTGATAGCTTCCTTAGGACAGAAAGCATCGTAAGCATAAATATCCATTCCGATACCTTTGGCGATACGGGCTACATTACGTCCCACGTTACCGTAAGCATGAATACCTAGTTTCTTGCCCATAAGTTCTGTACCCGCCTTACCGTTATAGAAATTGCGGACAGCCATAATCATCATACCGAAAGCAAGTTCTGCCACAGCATTTGAGTTCTGTCCCGGAGTGTTCATCACACATACATCGTGAGCAGTAGCTTCAGCCAAATCAACATTATCGTATCCGGCACCTGCACGGACTACAATCTTCAGTTCTTTGGCAGCGTCAAGCACTTCCTTATCAACAATGTCACTTCGGATAATAATGGCGTTTACATCTTTTACAGCATCAAGCAATTGAGCTTTCTCTGTATATTTCTCAAGCAACACGAGTTCATAACCAGCTGCTTCTATTTCCTTACGAATACCATCCACAGCAACCTTGGCGAATGGTTTTTCTGTTGCAATCAAGACTTTCATGTGTAGTAAAATTTAAGTGATATAAAGATAAAAAGGACGTGAAAAGAGAAGTCTCCGTCACGTCCCTATTTGATAATTAATACGGATTAATGCAATTTTTCAAATTCCTGCATGCACTCGATAAGAGCCTTAACGCTTTCCAATGGCATAGCATTATAGCATGAAGCACGGAATCCGCCTACTGAACGGTGACCTTTGATACCCACCATACCACGTTCGGTAGCAAACTTCAGGAAGTCGGCTTCCAAATCCTTGTATTCATCGGCCATTACGAAACAGATGTTCATCAGTGAGCGGTCTTCTTTCACAGTCACTGTACCGCGGAACAATTTGTTGCGGTCAATTTCAGCATAAAGCAACTCAGCACGTTCCTTAGCTCTGCGCTGCATTTCTTCCACACCACCCTGAGCTTTGATCCATCTCAAAGTCTGCAATGCAGCATAGATAGGCACTACAGGAGGAGTATTGAACATTGAACCTTTGTCAACGTGTGTCTTATAGTCGAGCATTGTAGGTATATGACGTGTAACCTTGCCAAGCGCATCATCTTTCACAATTACGAAAGTAACACCCGCAGGAGCCAGATTTTTCTGAGCGCCGCCATAGATACAGATGTATTTTGAAACATCGATAGGACGTGAGAAAATATCAGATGACATATCCGCAATCAAAGGAACATTCACTTCAGGATCTGAATGCAATTCTGTTCCATAGATAGTATTATTAGTGGTAATATGGAAATATTCCGCATCTTCAGGAATAACATAATCCTTAGGAATATATGTATATCCGTCTTTTTCAGATGATGCAACTTCCACAGCTTCGCCGAAAGCTTTTGCTTCTTTCAAAGCTTTCTTAGCCCAAGTACCTGTGTTAAGATAAGCAGCTTTCTTTTCGAGGAAGTTATATGGAACCATACAGAATTCAAGGCTAGCACCGCCACCAAGGAATATCACTGAGTACCCTTCCGGGATATTTAGTATCTCTTTAAACAAAGCCACAGCTTCGTCCACTACCGGCTGAAAGTCTTTTGCGCGATGACTTATTTCCATCAACGAAAGTCCAGAGCCGTTAAAATCCAATATAGCTTGTGCTGTTTTCTCTATTACTTCGCGAGGCAATATAGATGGTCCCGCATTAAAATTATGTTTTTTCATTTGGCAGTTGTTTTTAGGTTTTACATATATTTTAAGTATCAAACGTTTGCGAATTTATGTATTTATTTCCACACGACCAAACTTTAATATAATAAAATTACACCCACAATTGAAATTTTCTTTCATTTTATGATATGAAGCATAATTTTACTTTCATTTTGACACACAACTATCATACTCTGGTGTTTTTTGTGATACCAACCATAGCAAATTGAGACAGTGACCTGTCATTTAGCACTTAACTTTACACAAAGTTATCATTTTGCCAGTTCTATCAAAGTTTTTACCCCCTTAATCTTTTCATTTTGTATCAACTTTAACGTTTGTTGGCTCTTTTTTCTCGATATAGCCACGAAAGCATAATGGTCCTTAACGTCAACCTTGCCCACATCGTCTTTATTTAGTCCACCTTTCTTGAAGAGGAAGCCTACTATATCTATCTTGTTTATCTTGTCTTTTTTACCCTTACCTATATATAATGTGACGAACTCCGGTTTCGAAGGTTTGGGTGTTATCTCCGGCAAAGTGAACACATCAATCTCGGCAGGAAGATAATCAGGCACTTTCTCTTCGGAATGCATAATAATATATGCACTACCTTCGGCATCCCATCTTGCAGTACGTCCGTTTCGGTGTATAAACCCATCTTCAGCTATAGGCAGATGATAGTGGACTACATTCTTTATGCCAGAGATATCAAGTCCGCGTGCAGCAAGGTCAGTAGAAATAAAGATATTGCAACTGCCGTTTCTGAACTTATAAAGCGCTCTCTCACGGTCGTCCTGATCCATTCCTCCATGAAAAGTTTCACTATAAACCTTCATTGAATGCAGATACTTGCCTACCCTGTCAACACTCTCGCGATGATTGCAGAACACTAGTGTCTGCTCCGAACCAAGACTACAAACCAGCTTATACAATGTCTCAAGTTTATCCTTTACCGGCGATTCCACCTTATATAAATGAAGTCTGTCCGACAATTGCTCATCAGAATTCAGGAAATTCAGCCTTACACTCTTGTTTACTCCAGTAAAGCGTGGTATTTCTTCAGCATCAGTAGCTGAAAGAAGGAACCTCCGGCGCAAATCAGGCAACTTGCCTATAACATCTGCCATTTCCTCCTGAAATCCGAATTCCAAACACTTGTCGAACTCATCAATAACAAGTACACGCACTGTCGATGCATCTATATTGCCTTTTCCAAGATGGTCGTTCATACGTCCCGGAGTACCGATAATCACCGACGGACGGATACCTTTCATTGTGCGGTGTTCGTCCATGGCAGGACGTCCGCCATAGCAACTCATTACCTGGAAGTCAGTACCCATTCCTTTGAAGACCTGTTCTATCTGTAATGCCAACTCGCGTGACGGAACAAGCACTACAGCCTGCACTCCCTCGGCATCCTTCTTCAGTGACTGCACAAGTGGAATAAGATAAGCCAGGGTTTTTCCGGAACCAGTAGGCGAAAGCAGCACTATGTCGTTTCCTTCCTTATAAGCATCTACAGCTGCCTGCTGCATAGCGTTCAACTCTTCTATTTTCAGATTCTTCAGTATTGTACGGATATCCATATATTTTATTTGACTATATTTAAACCATTATATGCAAAAATACAATAAATAAGTGAGATTTCCATACAAATCACATTTCATATAATTAAATAAACCTGCAATGATAAGTTATGTTATACCAACTTTGATGTTACATAACTTACCATAGCAGGTTATAATCTTAATCTGAAAAAACAAGATTTTATCTGGACATCACCCTACTCTTTAATTTACCGCGCGTTACGCTATCTATATCTAAATAATGAAGTATCATTGTTCCACCGCCATTTTCTCCAGGAATAAATTTATATTCTGCTTTCGTCTCCAACTTCCAATCAACACCGATTGCTGATCCGGAAAACTCTCTAGTATAAGCATAAAGTTCATTGGAAGTCAACACAGTTTTTTCCTGATAATATATATCATCATATTCAAGGTAAATATCAGAAATCAACTCTCCAGCTGGGAAGTTTCCTCCATTTTGTGTATATGAGTACAACATATTCTGTGAACAATAAAAATTATCCTTCACCTTAATAAAGCTAAAATTCCACCAATCATCCATATAGGTTCTAAGCTTATTATACGGTTCTTCGATTATAGTTGTATCATAACCTTCAACCAACAGACAAGAAGCCATAGCCATGGCAAGTTCTGACTTTTGTTTTAATTCAAAATAGTTATCAAAAGTTATAGTCGTATTTGTTACTTCACCCGCAACATCAAGAAATGATTTTGTTGTTTCAATACCATCAACTACTTTAAGTATCAGTTTTGTTGAGACATTAGATTCTGAAATAGATGTTGCTGTAATTTCCAATTCATCACCAACTGCAAGATTTGGCTTAAGTTTGAAATCTATTTGACCTTCGTATTCATTAATTATTCCATCAGCAGTCCACTCTATTAATTTGGAAGCATCATAAGATAATTTCACTTTATTTATTCCTTCATCAACATAGTTTCCATAAACATCATAAACATTAAACGATATTCCCCAATGGTATCCTCCATTTCCATTTATCAGAATATATTTCTTACCATCCTGTAAAAATTCATATTCTATTGATTTAACCTCGTAAGGTTTTCCTTCATTTGGCAAAACAGGGAACAAAGCTTTTATAGCTTCATCTAATAAATCATAAGCCTTTTTCATATCTTCCTGTGTAGAGTCTTCATCTTCAATTATCACGTTAGCAAACTCAATGTATTTTTCCAACCTTTCGAAAGACGTTTCGGAATAATCTTCCTTATTCAAACCGTTTGCCTTGTTTATCAAATCCTCCAGTTGTTTCTTTACCGTATCATCAACTTCTGATTTCCACTTGGCATAAAGAGTCATATCACTTGTTATAACCATTGATTCATCAAACGGATTAGTAAAAGATTCATCTGTAAACCATCCGTCAAATACAAATCCGTCTTTTACAGGAGTTGGCAAACCGGTAATCGTATTTCCTTTCTCAACACTCACAGGCTCTATATCATCACCTCCATTTGTATCGAAAGAAATCATACAAGTTTCTATTTCCGCCAACCATTTTGCATACAAAGTAATATCAGAATCCACAACATCCACGTCAAAGACCCATTCACTTTCGAAATTCTCGCTCTTGAACCATCCCAAGAAAACGACACCATCTTTAGTTGGATTTTCTGGTTTAACGGCATGTTCTCCGGCTTTTACCTTTTGCTCCTTAACCTCACTTCCGCCCATGGAATTAAATGTCACAGTAAAATAACGCTCCTCATTTTCTGTAGCGTCGTCTGCACAAGACACAAAACAAAACAACCCAATCATAATGGGCACAATCAATTTCATTAAATTTCCCATACGTAATTCTATTAAAAACGAACTATAAATATTATAAAATATGTGATAACTTATATTATCAGCGCCCACAAAGTTAACAAAAAAAAAAAAACATGAAATTTTATTACTAAAAATTTGACATTAAATTATTTTTTGGACAGATTTGCATACGATTATACCATAGAACTTATATTATTTTACAATAATCAAAATACAAATCTTACTTTTCATAAATTGGAAAAAAAATTATACAATGAAATCAGGCAATACAATATAACAGAACATAGAATATCTTTAATTGTCCACATATGTAAGTCATTATACTCACATATATAATTTAATCAACTGACAAATGTAAACATATTAACATACATATGTAATCTAACTATAACATCTAAATATTAAAAAAATGGGAAATATTGAATTTGATTTTTTCGCCAACCCTTCAAAGGCAAACAATATGGATATAACAGAAAGTTACCATATAAGAATTAACAATTCACAAATTATTGATTTGAAAGAACTTGTAAGGCGAATACACCTTTCTTGTTCTATGACCCCTTCAGATGTCCATGGAGTATTAATTGCACTAAAAGATGAAATCACAAACGCTCTTGCTCAGGGAAACAAAGTCAATATTGACGGTCTATGCCGTTTCCGACTCATTTTAGGTTCAAAAAAAAACAGCAAATGTAATGGAAGAGAAGAAGGAAAAGATATTGGCTTCAAGAGAATCAGAATATCACCATGTAAAGAACTAAACGAAGAAACAAAAAAGAAACTAATGCCAATTACCAGAACACGTGGAAAACACTCCTCTGACATTTCGGATTATAATGTAATAAATATACTTTTAGAATATCTCAAAATAAACAAAACTATAACAAGAAAACAGTTTGAAGGACTTTTCAATATAACAAGATATAAAGCAAGCAGATTAATAAAAACTTTAGTCGAAAAAAAAGTAATAAAAAATATAGGATACAAATCACATCCTGTTTACACATTGAATGATTAGACAAAAATTTGCCATATCCATAAAAATAACGAAATTTGCACAATACATTTATAATCATTATGGCAGATAATTATATAGAAAACAAATACGAGCAATATCAGGCAAGAAAGGCTGCATGGCAAAAATCGGGAATGAAAAAGAAAAAGACATCCACAGCACATACATCTGCAGTTGGCTCAGGCATGCAGAAAACATACATGCAAAGCCATGTCAAACGTGTGGCGGCGGTACACGACCTGTCCGGAGCCGGCAGAGTATCGCTCATGGCTGTAATACCTATTCTTTCATCCATGGGGATACAGGTGTGTCCCTTGCCTACGGCAGTACTATCGGCACATACACAATATCCGCACTATTCGTTCCTTGACCTGACCGAGGAGATGAAACGAATAATAGAGAGCTGGGAAAAGCTTGATATGAAGTTCGATACATTCTACACAGGTTATCTTGGCTCGCCCCAACAGGTACAGATAGTAGAAAATTTCATATCAAAGTTCCGCCGTCCGCAAGATATGGTGGTGGTGGATCCAGTGCTTGGCGACAACGGCAATCTCTACAAAGGAATCACAGAAGACATGGTAACAGAAATGAAGAAACTCATAAAATATGCCGATGTGATTACCCCAAACATGACTGAGGTCTTCAAACTCCTGGATATAGAATACAAAAGCGAGGTCAGTGTACAGGAGATGAAATCATATCTCAAACAACTCTCTGACGCAGGACCGGACATTGTGATAGCAACAAGTGTACCTGTGCCTGAAAACGCCCATATGACTTCAGTTTTTGCATATAACCGTCACGGCAACAGATACTGGAAAGTGACCTGTCCGTATCTTCCGGCACACTATCCCGGCACAGGAGATACATTTACAAGCGTAATAACCGGTTCGCTTATGCAAGGAGACAGTCTTCCGATAGCACTTGACAGAGCCACGCAATTCATCCTTCAGGGAATACGTGCTACCTTCGGTTATGAATACAACAACCTTGACGGTATAATGCTTGAGAAGGTACTCCACAATCTTGATATGCCGATACAAATAAGCAGTTACGAGGTTTTGGAATGACAATAATATAAAAGCGGTCAGTTGCTTCTGACCGCTTTTATATTATGTTATATTCACAAATAACCTTATCCTTCTCAACCGAAAAAGATAATTATACAATCAATAATTCTTTCAATGAATTTATCGATCTTTCGCCATATGCCTTTACAGTATATATGTTTCATAATACCTATAAGAAATAAAGCTAAATACAAAGTTAAATAATAGAACTGTCAATAAAAAACTTTTTGTTTTGATTTTTAGGCCTTAAAAAGAGATCGATTATTTAAGTTTCTCTCCCTTAAAATACACATCGAAAGCATCCTCGGCATAGAATCCCCTCGTAACCTTGAATGATGAAGTTGAAGCTCCATTTATCCTGCGACCTTCCCAATATGCATTGAAAGCATCCTTGGCATAACCATTTCCAAGACAGACGAAGGAAGAAGTTGACGCTCCAGAAATTTTCTTTCCCATCCAATATACGTTGAATGCATCCTTAGCATATTCCTCTTTCAGGATAACAAAACTGTTGCTTGCTGCTCCCGAAATCTTCTCTCCATTATAAAATACATCAAAGGTTGATACATAATATCCCGGTCTGTCACAATGATGATGCCCTCCATCTGGACGACCATGCGACGGACGATTATCGGCAGAAAATCTTCTGTCAACCCTAAAAAAGGAAGGATCTACATACTCTAATATTGTTCCATATCTGTAAACATGATTTCTGTCCTTACCATAACCGTAACCTAAATCACAAAAGGAATGAGAATCTGCTCCATGAATGATCTTACCGTCATAATAAACCTGACCGTTTCTCTTTGAATACGAATAATATTGTGCAAACGCCAGAGAAGGCACAAACAATAATAGAATTACAAATAGTTTCGAAAGTCTGCTTGTCATAATATCTCAATTTATGAGTTAAAACACCTGTTTTACAAATATAGAAATATTTACCGGATTGCATCAATATTGCATCCTTTTTTATTAAGACCAAGACATTTAGAAAAATACCATTACTGTTTGCAAAATTATTTTTCAAGTATCGGAAAGACATTTTTTATATCCATTTCCACCTCACCAAAGCTGATCATGGCATTAAAGAGGCGGATTTTTTCATATTTGTGCAGACTGTCTGCCATAATAATATCCTCCTCGATAATACCTTCCGCCAGAAGTCTCGCCCTGCGTGTACCTTTCAACAATGGATATTTAGGGGTAAACCATTTTCCTTCTTTATATAAAGCGATATTTGCTATTGAAGTGTCAGTCAGCATACCGGAGCGGACAATTACTACATCATCCGCATTGCCACGCAAGGCAAAGTTTCGATCCAGCACCGAACGGTCAGCGTATTTGAATGAATACTCTACCGTATCGTCGTTTACCAGTTGCAGCGATTTCACTTCACGAATACTGTACGGGAAATATTCCACTTTTTCTACCGCTGAAGTATATTCCACTCGGCAACGGGTTCTTCCTTTACAGCCTTCAGCAGTAATGAAGTCCTTCAAAGAAACAGGCATGACAGAACTGCCATAATGCACACGGATTGTATTGTTCATCCTCTCATTATGGGCCGACAGATTCTCTATCACTCCGTCGTTTATACATATTGTCTCAATAAAACGGCACATATACTTTCTGAATCATTTCTTCGTATTCGCTTTCCATATCACTTTTGATGGTTATACCTCCACCGCTTTTGAACACCAAAGAGCCGTCAGGTAGCTGTTCCACAAATCTTATAATAACAGCACTGTCAAGATTTTTTCCGTCGAAGAATCCGGTAACACCTGTGTAATATCCCCTATCGTAAGTTTCTGCCTCACGAATTATCTCAACTGTTTTTTTCTTAGGTGCTCCTGTCACTGATCCTGCAGGCAATAGTCTGAAAAACATATCTCCCAGTGTATCGCAGAAATCCTCCGGCAGTCTTCCTCGTATTTCGGAGCTTACCTGAAGCAAAGTACCGTTGTTCGTCTGAACCTCATCTATATATCTGTATTTGGTGACAGTCACCTCTGATGCCATCTGGCTCAAATCGTTTCTTATCAAATCCACGATTGTTGCATGCTCGGCCGACTCCTTCTCATCGTTCAATATCACGGAAGCCGCATCAGGATATGACGCATCTATTGTCCCTTTCATCGGATAAGAATAGATCATACCATCCGTTATCCTCACAAAAATTTCCGGCGAGAACATTACAAAGCGGCCTTTCATCATGAGCCTGTACTTTGCACGCGAATGAACGAATATATCCCAGAGTGTAAGATCGGTTTCAACCGGTGTTGCACAAGTAAGGTTTGTAAGGAATGAATTTCCTGCATACAGATTTTTATAGACAATGTCGAACGAACGGGAATATTCCTCTATCGTCTGCGGATGAGGCTCCCACATGAAATGATCTTTCATAGTAGAAGGCATTTCACCATAATTTCCGCCGGACGGGAAACTGAACAGTATTTCATCGTCAGGCAGATTGTCAGGTTCTTCGACAATGCAGTTTTCCTCATCAAAGTCTATCAGAAAGAAGAACGGGATTCCCCTTCTGCCATAATAGTTCATTCTCTTTATGGCATCCTGGCGCGACAGGAAGTTTAGTCTTGACATTTGTTTTTGCGTGTTTTAAAAGAAAGAATATAAAGTGTGATGCAAGTGGCTAGTACCCCCATAAAAAGTTTCAGCCACCAAGTATCAAAAATGAAAACAATACAGTGTACAGCCGTAATCCACAGTGTTCCTACGGATATAACCTTGATTCGCAAAGGAATTGATTTGTCCTCGCGAAAGCTCTTTATATAAGGTCCCAGCTGCGGATGTTCTGTCAGCCATTTATAGGCACGCGGCGAACTGCGGAAAAACAATGCGGCCGCCAGCAAAAGAAAAGGTGTTGTGGGCAATACAGGAAGAAATATTCCTATAATGCCCAGCAACACCGAAACAAAGCCTATGACACTGTATATGTATTTCATATTGCAAAAATAGTATGATTGGTACTGAAATACAAATACGAACCTGATTTTAGTTTATCATAACACATTTTTTTCTCATCTTGCGGTCGCAATAGCGCTTGCACTGCCCGCAGATGTCATACCCGAGCATGGCCCCCAAAATGAAATCCTCTTCCGGAGTGAGCTGGTTAAGCGGACGGGTGACTATCATCCGTATGGCATTGATACATTCGTCCTTGCCGAAGAACAAGTTGATGCGTTCATCGTCAACGGTCTGTATGACGAACTTTATACGCTGTTTCTTCAGGCGGTTCACGGCAAACTCCTGATTCTTCCTGTTCATGGTGTAAAGCACCATCTGTCGCACTCCTTTCTTGAACTCATACACATGGTTCAGAAACACCTTCATATCAGTAGGATTTACATTTTGCATCATCATAGGCTATTGGTTTTAAGTATAAATATTTTTACAATAATGTCTTGATATGGTCAGTCCATGCAGTCACTCTATCATCAGTCTTGCCGCTCTCGTTCATCTCGTCTATGGCAAGACCTACAAACATACCGTCAACAACCGCTACAGACGAAGAGTAAGTATAGTCAGCATCAGAAACTCCATTGATAAACTCACATCCGGTACCTTTCAAATCTTCATAGATGATTCCCATACCATCGCAGAACGTATCGGCATACGATTCAGAGTCTCCACAGCCAAACAGTCCGACAAGTTTGCCACTGAGGTCAAGCCCTTTCAACAGCTTCACACCATCGTACCAGTCGTCCTGCAACTCGCCGTCACCCCAAGTAGATGTACCCAGCAGAAGAACATCGTATGAGTTTACCATATCCGCAGTCATCTTGCTCACATCGTGTACATCGGCAGATGAAACGCCCAATTTACCTGCAATCATTCCTGCTACCGTTTCTGTAGTTCCTGTAGTGGAACCATAAAAAATTCCAGTCTTTTTCATTTCCTTACATTTAATTGATTTGACATTGCAAAATAAGTGCAAACAAAGTGTTTCTGAAATACCTAAAAATAATGATTTTAATGTCGGCAGAAACAGGTTTCTTACCTAACCTTTGGTAGTTTTATAACTAATTCCATATCTTTGAAGAAAAATATATATGTTATGGACACTCATCACCACCACAATCATCATCACCATCATCATGAAATTTCTGCTTCTATGAGCAAGATTTTCATTTTCTGCATTGCGCTAAATCTTTTATTCGTAGGGATTGAAACTGTTGTAGGATTACTATACAATTCTGTAGGACTCTTGTCGGATGCCGGACATAATCTTAGCGATGTTTTCAGCCTAGTACTTGTGCTTGTCGCGTTCAGAATGAGCAAAACTGCATCAACCCCACAGTTTACGTATGGGTATAAGAAAGCCACTATACTTATTTCTCTGATTAATGCCCTGATACTGCTTGTTGCCGTAGGTGCCATCATAATAGAGAGTATATATAAACTGAAGAATCCTCAGCCTATATCAGGCACAGCCATAAGCTGGACTGCCGGAGTTGGAATTCTGATAAACGGACTGACCACATGGCTGCTGATGGGTGGAAGCAAGCAGGACATAAACGTAAAAGGCGCATACCTTCACATGCTTATGGATACACTTGTGTCAGTTGGTGTTGTAGTATCGGGAATTATAATAAGTTACACGGAATGGATATGGATAGACCCGATAATCGGTATCGTATTGGCAATAATAATCATGTTCTCCACCTATAATCTGCTCAAAGAGAGTCTGCTTATGACGCTTGATGCCGTTCCATCATCCGTTGACAAAGAGCACATCATCGAAGACTTACGCAATTACAACAAGATAGAAAGCTGGCATCACCTTCATATCTGGGCTATCAGCACCACTGATTTTGCCGCTACCATTCACATTGTTATAAAAGACCTTAATGACATGGAAAATGTCAAGACAGAAGTAAGAGAGATTTTCCATAAATCAGGAGTGCATCATTGCACAATCGAGACAGAAACAGCAGGAACGGAATGTCAGGCATACTCATGTAAATAATTCATAACGTGTTCAGTGAACATCCAGTGACTGTTCACTGAACATATACTAAACCGAAGCTTAATCTTTTAAATATAGTTAAATCAACCAACCTTTCCATAGTAGTATGACATATATTTATAGTCTTCCTTAAAATATAAACGCACGAATAAACACATTATGGCTATAAATACCGAAACTTTTAAGGACAATTTTCGTATGTACTACCGTCCGCTATGCCTTTTCGCATTGCATTATCTCCACGATATAGACAATGCGGAAGACACAGTACAGGACTGTTTTGCCGAACTCTGGGAACGGAAAGACTCAGGAATGGAGATTTCTAATATAAAATCATATCTGTATTCTATGGTAAGGAACCGCTGTATAGATATCGTAAAGAAAGACTCACTGATAGACAACAATGTACAGCCGTCCGATCTTGAAGGCATCATCTCCGAAGAGGAATGCGAGGAACGTTCGTACGACGAAGCCCGACTATGGACCGCAATAGACTCACTGCCGGAAAAGTGCAGGGAAGTGTTCCTGCTTGCAAAACGCGACGGAATGAAGTATGAGGAAATAGCCGTCAGGATGAACATCTCCGTGAACACGGTAAAAAATCAGATGAACAAGGCTCTTAAAAACATCAAAGAAGGTATCCGCAAAGTATATATGTTCTTTTTCGGATAATTTTTTTCATTTCGGCATAGTAGTTTTTTCAATACTTTGCGTCTTATCTAAAAACAAAGTACAATCATGAAAGATAAAGAAGAAAAAAACTTGCAGTTTGTCCTCAGATATTACAGATACGGAAGACTGGACACGGCCAAGGCCCTGAACAAAATAACAGGCATCAGGCAGCAGAATAATCTGCACAGATTATGGATATACTCGTCTGGAGTAGCTGCCGCAATACTGATATGTATAGTAAGCTATACACTGTTAAGCCGAAGTGACAACAACATGATATCAGTCACTGCGGATGCAGGAATCACCAGACATTTCCTGCCGGACAGCACACTTGCCATACTCTCCAAAGGTTCCACTTTGGAATACGACTCCTATAATTACGGAAAGAAGTTACGAGAAGTAAATATGTCAGGAAAAGTCTTTTTCTCTGTCCGCAGAAACGAGCAGTCACCATTCACGGCCACAGCAATGCATGCACAGGTCAAAGTCCTCGGGACTGAATTTGAAATTGACGAGCGTATGCAGGATACTGTAACAAATGTATATGTAAAATCCGGAAAGGTAATGTTCAAGGGCAGGAACAGTTCCAAAGGAATTATCCTCACAAAAGATATGAGCGGAACACTGACGCACGGAAACGAAATGCCAGAAATGACTAACACCGCCTTCCCTAACCCGTCAGCATGGGCTACAGGAAAGTTCGTTTACAAGAATACTCCTATAGATGCCGTAATGAAGGAACTCTCAATTTATTACGGAACAAGCCTTTATGCGTCCGAACATTTCAAGACCATTACAGCCGAGTTCAGAACGGACAGCTTAGATGAAATAATATCTCTTATAGAGAAAACACTAGACATCAAAATAAGTAAAAAAGACTGAACATGAACAGAATTATATCAATAATCCTTCTGTTTTCTACAATATGCGTTTCATCAATAAATGCACAAGGCAGAGTCACTGTAGAAGACATGATGGAGCAGGTGAAGAGTATATACCCTGTAAGCTTTGTTTACGACTCGTCAATAAAGCTGAACATACCGTATTCAGGCAAGAAACCAAGTATGGTAAGCCTTGAAAACAGCCTTGAAACAATATTCAGCAATACCGGTATCAAATGGGAGATAAACGGTGACTATGTTATACTGAAAAGACTGTCGTCATATACATTGAGCGGATATATCTATCAGGAGAACGGCGAGACAGTGATAAACGCCACAGTCTGGGACATCACCTCCAATACAGGCACACTGACAAACGAACATGGTTTCTACAGTCTTACACTCAACGAAGGTAAACATAAAATCCGTTTCTCGCATATCAGCTGCGGTGAGCAAACGGAAGATATTACACTAAAAGGAAACAAATCGCAGAACATATACCTGAAAGCTGATTACCGCATAAATGAGGTGGTGGTTACTGCCGACCTAAACTCCCCTATCTACACTACGCAGACCGGAAAAGTTTCGCTTACGGCAAAGGACTTTGTAAGCGGAAACAACTTCATGAGCTCGCCTGATGTAGTGAAGAAGCTTCAAAGTCTGTCGGGAGTAGCCAGCGGTACGGAGCTAATCTCCGGACTTTATGTACACGGCGGAGGAAACGACGAGAACCTTTTCCTGCTCGACGGTACACCACTATATCAGGTGAATCATGCCGGAGGACTGTTCTCTGCATTCAATACTGACATTGTAAAGAACATCGACTTCTACAAGAGCGGCTTCCCAGCCCGTTACGGCGGACGACTGTCATCGGTAGTGGATGTCCGCACAAACGACGGAAACATGAAAGAGTATCACGGAAGTTTCACGCTCGGACTTCTTGAAGGCAGAATACAGTTTGAAGGACCGATAGTAAAAGACCGCACCTCCTTCAACGTGGCTATGCGACGCACATGGATAGATTTACTCACAGCCCCCTCATTAGCCATAATGAATACAAGCAGAAGGGACAAGATAAATACAAGATATGCCTTCCACGACATCAATGCGAAAGTTACTCACATATTTTCTGAAAAGAGTCGTGCGGATATCAGCCTGTATTCCGGTAATGATCTTCTAAAAGTGAACAATAAGGCATATTCTTATTCTTCTGAACTTTCAAATATAGACAAATTCAATCTGCAATGGGGAAACTTCACCGCATCGGTCAACTGGAAATATATCTTTTCTCACAAACTGTTTGCAAATTTTACCGGAGTATATACCCATAACCGCTCCAAATTCGACTATCTGAGTGAAGAACGCTTGGGATATATAGAGGGATTGGACGGTGCAATAATAAAAATCCAGAACAACTATTCCACCATAAACGATTTCGGCTACAGGATGGAGTTCGACTATCGTCCCAACACATGGAACCACATCCGTTTCGGTTCAAACTATATGCGCCACATTTTCATGCCGCAGAATTTCTACTCAAAGTACGACAATGCGGCGAACAACGAACTGACAGACAGAATAAAAAGTCAGTACAAGAGTAATGAATTTACCCTCTATGCCGAAGATGACATCTCGCTTGGCAGCCGTCTGAAGCTGAACGGTGGAATACACTACACCATGTTCGGAATTGCAAATACAAAATATCACTCTGTAGAGCCACGCGCAGCAATGAACATCAAACTATGCGACAATGCAAGTTTCAAGGTTTCATATACCGAGATGAGTCAGTTCATGCATCAGCTATCGGCTACATACCTGAACCTGCCGACAGACTATTGGGTACCTTCTACTGAAAAAATCACCCCTATGAGGTCGCGACAATACTCAGCAGGAATATACAGCAGACTTCCGTATAACATCAGATTAAGCATAGAAGGTTTCTATAAGACAATGAACAATCTGATAGAATACAATGGCGATAACCAACTCAACCCTTCTGCTGATGACTGGGAAGAGAATGTACGGACAGGAAAAGGAAAGGCATATGGTGCGGAAGCTGACATCAGTTACAGTAACGGAAAAACATCCGTCGATGCATCCTACACCCTTTCGTGGAGCAAAAGATTCTTCCCGGACTTCCATCAGTCATGGTACCCGGACAAGTTCGACAACCGTCATAAATTCTCTATCAACCTGAGCCACAAGTTCAGTGACAGGATTGACGCATACGCATCATGGAACTTCCATAGTGGAAATCGCATGACAATCCCTACGCAAAAGATAGAAGCACCTGCCATACCCGGAACAGAGAATAAAAACGAAAGTATTATGGTTTATGAATCCCCTAACAACGTATCTCTTCCGGCTTATCACAGATTGGATTTAGGTATAAACTTCCGCAAGACCACTAAAAGAGGATTTGAGAGAATCTGGAATGTCAGTCTGTATAATGCCTATTGCAGGATGAATCCGCTATATGCCACTGTAACACAAAAAGAAGACGGAAGTTTCGTGGGAAAAGCATATGGAGTATTCCCTATAATTCCGTCATTCAGTTATACACTTAAATTTTAAACATACAAGTATTTAGTACCTATAAACTCAAGAACTTAAAAATTCAAAAACGTATGAAATTATATATTGCATCACTACTGATTATATTATCATCGTGCACATACGAATTCAACATAGATGATGTGGAAGCTAAAAGAAAGCCGGTAATATTCTGTATGCCAAACACACTTGGAGATACTACACTGATACAGGTATCGCAAAGCATGAATGTAAACAATAAAGGTACAAACTCTTCTGCCAAACCGGACATAACATTTAAGTTGAACGGAGTGGAAAAGGAAATAAAATATATTGACAAAGCGACAGACTTGCTCCCTGCAAATTCATACTATGTTCTTGGCAAACTGAAAGAAGGCGACAAGATAGATATGGAAGCATCATACCCGGATATGCCTACGGCAAAATCGAGTACCGTAATACCACAGCCTTTTCCATTGGACAAATGGGATATGATTCTAAAGGACGGTTCATACGGCAGGGAAATACAGTTCCGCATATCATTTACAGATAATGCCGATACAAAAGACTATTACGGTGTAAGAATAATAAGGAAAATCAGTTATCACAATTATTATCCTAATTACAATCTTGGGGCAGACTATGATAAATTATGGGGCATAGAGTTCAATCTTGACGAAGAGCCACTGCTGTCAAAGAAAGTAGGTTTTGACGAGATATTCGATATTTCGAAACTTCATTATCAGGAGATCTATTTGTGGGACGATACCATGCTTAACGGCAAAAGCTACACATTACATCTCGGTACAAATTATAGCGAAGATAGCGTAAATGAATACAACAGCACAGTCAATTTTTTCAAGATCTACCTCTACAGATTTTCGGAAGAAATGTACAAATATCTGAAATCTATAAACGACATAGATAACAATGATTTAGGAGAATACGGCCTTGCCCCTATCCGCAGCCACTACACAAACATAGAAAACGGTATAGGTCTTTTAGGCGGATGCAGTATTTACGAAACCGACTGGATAGAGAACCTGAAAAATGAAGAGAACGAAGAATAATCAATTATTTAAACATAGACTTATGAAAAAGAAACTTTTACTTACAATCGCAATATCTGCAATAGTATTCGCGACATCACAAGCACAGGAATTCAGATACGGACTTTCCGGCGGCTATAACCTTAACTCTATGATAGCGAACGAATCAAAATCAGGTTTCCATGCCGGACTGAAAGGTGAATATGCTTTCAGGGACGCCCAGAAAGGATTGTACACCGACTTCGGACTGATGATTTCATCATACGGTTGGAAATCCACACCTGCATACGAGAACGGAACCGGAAAAGAATTAGAATGGGACACAACACCTTACTACCTGAACATACCAATCCACTTAGGTTATAAATTCAAGGTCAATGACAATCTAAGCATTTTCGTAAACGCCGGTCCGTACTTCAACATCGGAATGTTCGGCAAGATGAATTACACGACTACATATCCAGACGGCAAAACGGAAACAGGAATATCATCAAACAATATGTTCAAAGACGGACTCTCACCACGCTTCGACTGGGGAATAGGTTTCCGTGCCGGAGTGGAAATTGCGCGTCACACACAGATAGCCATAGGATATGACTGGGGCATGAAAAATTCTTATATGAACAACCCTGAAACCAAAAACAGAACGTTTGTAGTTTCACTGACGTATTATTTCTAATTCTTAATTCAAATGAAACTTTTCATATTCATCGCATTATTTTGTATTTCCGCATGTCTCAGTTCATGCGGAACCACTACTTATAATCCGTATAACAAATCGGTAACTTCGTCGTTTCAGTTTTAAGCATCATTTAAAAAGTGTTTAGGTAGTACTTCTCCCAAAGTGCTACCTATTTTATTATCAGCACGTAAGCAACATAACATAGCAACAGCGCCACACCAACAATCACAGCAAACTTCAGTTTCAGACGAAACAACTTGTCGTTATCAGCCCTCTCCTTTTCCACTGTATTTTTCCTTATATGGTCTATACTGTCGGCCGACATGTCCGGAAGTTCACGTCCCCTCCCCACCTCTATGAGACGGTTACGCGTATCATTCATCCGCTCACGGTTTCTGTTTCTCAGCTCACGGTTCTCCTTGTCACGACGCATCATATCGTTTATGCATCCTAAAGTTCCCATACTATAATATTTTGTTCCCCTAAGGTAATAAAACTTGAGAACAAATACAAGCAAAAAACTATACAGTCGGTTTTGATTTAACAAACTTATTGCCAAGCCATTTCCTTACAGGTTCATCATAAAGTTTCAGACACGCGTATGCCAATACTATACTGCCAAAATAAACCATTGCCGAAACCATCCATGTTTCCCCCATTGTATAGAATTTGTTCTCTATAAGCCAAGAGTAGAACACATACATCACAGGATAATGAACGGCATATAGAGGATATGATATGTCACCCAAAAAACGACAGATAGCTGTTGATTTCTTGTCGGTAGTCTTACCTGACGCACCTATACATACCAGAACAGGAAATACAATTGCAATACATATCATCTCGAACACTCCGTTAAGACATACAGGTGATTTTCCTTCAATATATGGAACACAGAAAATTGCAATCAGTACAACAGTACAAATCCAGAATGCTCCCCTTATGTTGAAACTGCGGAAATTTCTTGAAATAAGCATACCGAGAGTGAAAGGGAACAACATCCTGAGCATACCGCCCCAAAAGTTCAGACCGTCAAGAGTCCATCCTACACCTATCATCCCGTAGCCCACTACATCAAACAATGCGAACCATGAAAGTCCAAGTCCGAGAAGAACAACCAACACTGTCAAAGCCTTATTCCCAAGACGATGAATGAAAAGAGCATAAAGAATATTGCCTATGTATTCGAAAAAGAGTGACCAGCTTGGTCCGTTGAGAGGAAACATCTCCCCATTACCACGAATATCATACCCGGCTCCCGGATATGCAGGAATAAAGAACATAGTCAGCAACAATGCCAGCATGGCCATAGATGTAGCTACATGAGTCCCGTCCCATTTCACACCTCCCTGAATGAAAAATGCTATGAAACCTATTACAGCTCCCATTATTATCATAGGGTGAAGTCGGATAAGCCTTCGCTTGAAAAAATTCTTCAGCGTCATATTCTTTTTCCATCTGTCATCGTATGCATATCCGATAACAAATCCAGAAAGAATGAAGAAGAAATCTACTGCCAGATAACCATGGTTAATTGTAGTAATGAGTGTTCCTCCTCCTGCAAAAGAGAATCCCTCGAAAATATGATAAAACACTACAAGCAGAGCTGCTACTCCCCTCAGTCCGTCAAGGAGTTCATAATGAGGCTTGGAATCGGAAAATGCGGCTGATGAAATATTTCCTGTCATGTTGATAATAATATTAAATGCTACTGTAAATATGCGCAAATATACACAGTATCATCCAATAAAAATTTGTCCTAAATCAAATTATGGTTTTTCGTTTCTCAATCTGCTGAGTGTAGAAAGGGTTATCCCCAGATACGATGCTATATATGTCAGATTAACCCTTTTACATACTTCGGGAAATTGCTTACGAAACTCCTCATAACGTTCTTTTGCCGGAAGAGCCAGTCGCTCCTTATGGCTTCGGTGCAATCTTCTGTACTCATTCTGATGTATTATCCTTCCCCAATTGCACAGTTCAAGATTTGTTTCCATAAGCCTTTTAAGATCACATATATTTATTCTGTATGCTTCCACATCCTCCAGCGTCTCAACATATTCCTCACTCTTTCTGTTATAATAAAGTTCATCCATACTGAAAACCATACAGCCTTCCGCACCAAAAGATGTTGTATATTCCTCCCCATCGACGATCCAATATGCCCTCAACATACCTTTCTCTATGAAATAGGCATACTTACAATATAAGCCCCCCTTAATAAGCTGATATTTTTTCGGAAAACGGCAAGGCGTTAAATATGATTCCAGTTCCTGAATTGTCTGATCTGACACCGGATAATGCTTTCTGATGGTTTCTATAATATTTTTCATTGTAGAAGTTCTAAAATAACAAATGATGTAATATATCCATCCGTGGTTAAAGTTACACAGAATTATCTTATGGAGAATACTTTTTACTTATCAATTTATATCACAACAAAAAAAGTACAAACATTATTTGTTACATTTAGTCTTCATAACTTTGAGGATTTTTTGCTTTATATTCATTTTTTAATATACATTTCTTTCATGTCAGTAAAAGATTTATCATATTTTTTGTAAGTTCGCAGCCAATTTGGAATATAACTTGATTTATTTAAACAAATAAAAGACAATTCTATTATGAAAAAAACAGCATTATTCGTCAGTGCATTACTCATCTGCGGAATGGCTAATGCACAGTATTTCTGCACAAAGAACGGTACGGAACTGCATTACGTAAACTATGACGAAGCTGGCCAGAGTATTTCTAATGTAACTACCACCGTAAAGAACGTTACAAATGAAGACGGTAAGACTCTTGCTGATTATTACAGCAAGACAGTGACAACCAAGACTAAAAACAACACTTCCTATTCACTGACACAATGGAGCTACGACGGTAACAATACCGTTTGTACTGAAGATCTGATGTACGAACTTTATATTGCTTCGGACTCCGATCCTGCCAAGTACGGTCCTACAGCTAAAGCAGCTCTGCAGGAAGACAAAAAGTTTGATGGAGACAACTCTTTCACATTGTCTGATAATGCCAAAGCCGGTGAATCTATGCCGAACCGTTCATATAAGCTTATTCTCAATATGCTGAAAAACGAAATCAATATTTCCGGAGCCGCATATATGGGTAATGAAACAGTAAGCACTACAGCAGGTAAATTCGACTGTATTAAAATATCGTATCTGAAACGTACCAAGATTGTATTGAAGACTACAACCTTAAGAATCACTGAATGGTATGCTAAAGGTGTAGGACTCGTAAAGTCTGAGGCTTACGACACAAAAGGTAAATCATACGGAAAGACTTTGCTGACCAAGATTGTAAAATAAGACTCAAAAGAAGCATAGACTAATAATATTATAATATATATGATGGTAGCACTCTCAACCAGGGTGCTACCTTTGTTTTTAGCCAACTTATCTCTTTGCAAAACATTTTCAAATACTACTGGAATACCATTAAATAGCATTTAAATGCCATTTAAACGGTATTTACTATTGGCAGATTTGTAAAAAACGAAAAACAAATAATAAAGATGCAGAAGATGTTTTGTAATTATTACAAGTTTCCCTAACTTTGATAAAAATATCAGACTTTATATCCATTTGTAAAAACATCTGTATATGAAATTCAGGATTATCATACTATCTGCATTTTGTCTTCTCTCGGTAGGCATATATGCACAGGAAGACAACTCAAAGTTGAGAAAGGACAGCCTGAGAGCCATAACTAATGAAAGTCTCGGCATCCTGGAAATGTCACCTGTAAATAATGATATGAAAAAGCCTGAAGTAAAAGCCGAAACGGAAATACAACAGATGGAAATACAGGAAATAAAGTTGCGCCGCCCGTTCTACATGCCGTACCATACGAACCCCTCTCCTATGTTCTACGGTGATTACAGTACCGGCAGAATGATGGCTCCCAATCTGTATGGTTACGGTTCGCAATCAACGCTGCCAGGGATTGGAAGAATAAACGAAGCGTCACTGATGTACCAATACAATATAAATGATTATTGGGAAATACAGGCAGGACTGAATGCTACCAAGTTTAATTTCCCGTTCAGTACCGGTCAGTCTTTCGGAACATCAGGAGCTGTAATTTACAGGCCGAATGAGAGACTGAGTTTCAGGGCTTTCGGTTCATATGCTCCGGCCAGTGCATACGGATTTCAAATGAGCAGTTTCGGAGGAACCATAGGCTATGAGTTCAACGATAGATGGGGAATGGAAGTCGGTGCAGAAAGGATATATGACCCTATGAGAGGAAGATGGGACACACGCCCTATTGCAATACCTTATTACAAATTTAATAAGACCAAAATAGGACTGGACGTAGGAGGTATTCTTTATGAGATAATAAGAAGCGCAAAATTTAAAAATCAGGGCGGCAACCCTACAATAATGCCGGGAAGATAAAGAATATAATGCAAATGCAGATATAATAATTAATTTACAAACAACTAAAAAGACAAGATTATGCTAAGATTAAATGTATTTATCCAAGTATCGGAAGAAAACAAGGCAGAAGTGGAAAAAACAGCTAAAGAACTGGTAGCAGCATCATTGAAAGATGAAGGATGCATAGCATACGATTTCTTCAAGAGCGCTACACGTGAAGATGTTTATATGATTTGTGAAACATGGACAGACGAGGCCTCTCTGAAAGCTCATTCAGAAAGTGTACACTTCACTACATTGGTTCCAAAAATTGAGAGCCTTGCAGCTATGAAACTTGAAAAATTCCAATTCTAAAACAATAACTGATAACGGCGATATTATCTTTTAAAACGGATAATATCGTCTTTTTTCATAAAGATATGCAGTTCGACAACAAGGTATGTATAGTAACCGGAGGTAATGCCGGTATAGGCAGATGTATTGCTGAGAGTTTCAGTAAAGAAGGTGCCAGAGTATATGTTATAGACAGAGACATTGACCACGATACTGACGAAAATATATTCTGCTACAAAGGGGATATTTCAGAGAAAGAAGTACTGGAAAGTTTTGCCGCATGGGTATTGTCAAAAGAAGAGAGAATTGACTTCCTTATAAACAATGCATGTCTGATGAACGGAGGTATATTAAGCGGATGCTCATACGAAGATTTCATGTATGTGCAGAAAGTCGGTGTGGCTGCCCCTTACTGGCTGACTGTATTATTCAAGGAACATTTCTCCAAAGGTGCGTCCATCGTCAACATATCTTCAAGCAGGGCATTCCAGTCGCAAGCCGATACAGAAAGCTATACTGCGGCCAAGGGCGGTATAACAGCACTTACTCATGCTCTCGCTGTAAGCCTCAGCGGTATAGCAAGAGTGAACTCCATTGCTCCAGGATGGATTGAGACCGCACGTTTCCACAAGGATACAGAAGTTCCTAATTACTCGGAAGCCGACATCATGCAACATCCGTCACAGCGCATAGGCGAGCCTGAAGATATTGCCAGAGCCGTTATGTTCCTGTGCGACGAAAAGAACAGTTTCATCAACGGAACAAACCTCACGATAGACGGAGGAATGGGCATACTGATGGTATATCATAATGATAACGGTTGGAAAATGGAACATTAATACAGCCGCCGGATAACATTATCGATATGACTATTCGGATTAAGAGGTATCTGGTCGGAAAGTAAAAGACTTTTTACCATGTGGAGTGTTCCTTGCTTGTACTTCTGAAAGTGTTCTGAAGCTATATGCTGTTCATAAGCGGCTTTACTTGCATAGGTTTCAAGAATGGTAACCTTGCAAGGATTATCTTTTTCACTCACAGCATACATAGTCAACACCCCGGGTTCAGTAAGCAAGGAAATCTCCCCTACTTCTACAGCATATTTAATATATTCATCAAGGAATTCCGGATATACCTCTATTTTCGATAGACGGACTATGCCGTCTGCCTCCATCGGCAATTTGTGACATATAATTTGTTTTTCCATATAATAAGAATCACATATATTTATACTCTTCTCCTGTGCTTCGGATTTTACACTCAGAAGCATAAATAAAGGAAACAACAAACGACAAAATAATATCTTCATTTTTTAACTTTTAAATCTTAAAAAAATACCGATTATTATATGATAACTAAAAAATACCGAAGCCTTGCATCGTCATTATTTATCTATCTGACTTTCAGTAAACGGATCTGCACGATGTCCCATAAGGTCTATCTTTGCATATTCACGATCAAACTCCTCAACTTCCCATGCAGCCAGACGTACTGTTCCAGCTCCAAGTAAATCATCCAGGTGTTGAGGGTTTGTTGTACCGGGAATAGGAACTATCCACGATTTACGCGACAACATCCACGCAAGGGCAAATTGTGCCGGAGTCATATTCTTTCGCATAGCCCACTTACGAATTAGCTTCACTAGTGGCATATTATGTTTTAAAGCTTCGGGAGTGAACTGCGGTAAATTCCATCTACGGTCTCCTTTATGAAAAGTGCTGTTTTCGTTTATCACACCAGTTAGAAACGCCCGTCCCAACGGACAGTATGGCACAAAACCAATACCCAACTCTTCAAGTGTAGGAAATATCTTAGTTTCAGGCTCACGCCACCAGATAGCATATTCACTCTGAACTGCTGATAACGGACAAACAGCATGAGCCTTTCTGATAGATCTGGCACTGGCTTCAGACAAGCCCCAATTTAAAACTTTCCCTTCTTGCATTAAATCTTTAACCACTCCTGCAACTTCTTCCATTGGAACTTCAGGATCAACACGATGTTGGTACAACAAATCAATATAATCAGTACGCAAACGCTTTAACGAGCCCTCCACAGCTCTGCGAATATGCTCCGGCCTACTGTTTAAAGCTGTCGGTTTACCTTCTTCAACTCCGAAACCAAATTTCGTTCCAATTTTCACCTTGTCACGAAAAGGAGCTAAAGCCTCGCCCACCCATGTCTCACTGGTATATGGCCCATAAACCTCTGCCGTATCAAAGAACGTTACTCCCATATCATAAGCATGGCGGATAAGAGATATCATATCTTTCTTTTCATACTTACCACCATAATAACCAACCATTGGCAGACATCCTAGACCTATTGCAGATACTTCTATTCCTCCGAGTTTTCTACGTTCTATACTTCCGGAAGATACTTCATTTATATCTTTATCTACATTCTCAGACTCAGAAGTACCATCGGCTATCACCTTAGATATGCCAGTCAAAGAACCTGCGGTAGATAATACTGCCACAGATGATAGTTTCAAAAAATTTCTTCTGTCCATATTCTATAAACCATTATTAATTACTATTATCAAAACCTGTCAAACCACGTAATATTTCTATTTCATTATCTTCAAGTTGTAGTTCACATTCCACATTATCTGTATCTTTTATAATTCCATTCTGCGTCAGAAAAAGCTGCAAAAGTGTTTGTGGATTAATGTGATAACGGTCTGCAATAAAACAAACGACCTCGTCTTCAAATAATTGGGGAGAAATGATGATTTGCCTATCCATTTTTCACTGTTTTTTTGATATCACAAAGTTACTTGCCCCAGATAACAATGAAGTAACAATAAGTGGGACATTTGTATCATTTTTACTGATAATGCCACTATTGAGTTTTAAGATTAAGTGAAAAGTTTTATTTTTGCCGTGACATGGATAAAAGCATAGCACAATGAGCAAAATTCTGAAAGTAAAAAATGTAAACGATTATTGTAACTGGCTTGGTTATGAAAGCCAACACCCACAGGTTTGTGTAATTGACTACAAGGAAGTCTCCCCTATACGTCATTGTCTGGCCAACTACAGTGTTTACGGAATATTCTTTCATGATGAAGCAGAAATAGACTTGACATACGGGTGTGGCAAGTATGACTACAAGAAAGGTACTGTAATTTGTGTCGCTCCGGGGCAGATTGGAGGAAAGGAAGACAACGGTGAACAGGTTATGCTGACCGGATGGGCACTGCTTTTCCATCCTGATATACTACAAGGTTCAGCACTGGAAAAGACTATAAAGAATTATACATTTTTCGATTACCGAATAAACGAGGCTCTACATATGTCAGAAGAGGAACATGACATTTTGGTGTCATTAATGCACCAAATGAGAGATGAGTTATCAAAAAAACACGATGAACAACAGAATGCAATTATAGTGGGCTACATAGAACTGATGCTTAATTTCTGCCAACGTTTCTACAATCGCCAGTTCCTGACCAGAAAGCTGGAAAATTCAGATATACTGATGCGATTCAATTCCCTGTTACAGGATTATTATGAAAAAGGAATACAGTTTACACTCGGATTACCCACTGTGCAGTATTGCGCAAATGAATTATGTATGTCGTCAAACTACTTTGGAGACCTTATAAAAAAGACTACAGGCGATACAGCAAGCAACCATATCAGGCAATACATTATTCAACGTGCCAAAAATGAACTTATAAGCGGAGCAACTGCATCACAAGTAGCATATAATCTGGGATTTGACTATCCTCAACACCTTAGCAGATTATTCAAGAAATGTTGCGGATGTTCCCCGACAGAGTATGTAAAACAGAAAAGGAATGACATTTAGCACTTAATCATGCCCATCACTCTCTGTAATCAGAAGGCTTTATACCTGAATATTGTTGTACATAACGGCTGAAATAGGCCATAGATGAAAACCCGAACATATCTGATATCTGTACTAGCGAAAGAGATTTATCGCGAAGCAGACGAGTTATATCAAGTATGGTATAATTATTGATCCAATAATTGGCTCCGTATCCGCTAACCTTCTTTGAAACTTCGGACAGGTATTTTGATGTGACACAAAGGCAATCCGCATAATATGTCACCTCTCTGTGCTCGCGGTATGCTCCGTCCTCCAGCATCTTCAGGAATCTATTCATAATGGATGCATTTTGTGTGGTAATATCATTCTCACCATAAATACGTGCATGGAAATCAAAAAAATCAAGAATTGCCATCCGCATCGCATTAATAACCGTCTCACGATAAAAACGATGACTTGTGTCGTTTATCCTTTGCTCAAGCAGTTCAAAATCACGAAGACATATATCCTGTTGCTCACGATTTAAGTGCATCACAGGATTCAGAAACAAGGCCAACTGTCCCTTAGTTCCATAATTACTCTGCGGAGTGCATAGAGTCACAAATTCCGGTTTTACATAAATAATTCTGCATCGGAAATCATCTGATGCTTCTATCTTTTCTATCATTTTACGCTTGCGTATTATGGACAGATCGCCTGCATGCAATTCAAAATCCTGCCTGTTGAAACGGTACTTACATGTCCCTTCCAAACAAAGCATATGGGCAAGATACTCCTCGTCCGAATCTGTTTTTATTTCTCCAAGTCTATGGGCTACGAATATTTCTTTATTTTCTTCCATATAAATATCCTCCAATTACTAGCAAGAACTGTAAAAATGGTAATTATATCCGCATTTTTTGTTTAAGTCCTATATTACCATGTATCTATCTTTGCACAAAGAACAAAATTATCAAAATAAATTAAAACTGAAAATATGAAAACAGTAAGATTAAACAATGGCGTCGAAATGCCACAGATTGGTTATGGAGTATATCAGGTCTCTCCTTCAGAATGTGAACGTTGTGTGAGCAACGCTTTGGAATGTGGCTACCGTATGATTGATACGGCACAAGCATACCATAACGAAGAAGGTGTAGGAAAAGCAGTTAAAAACAGCGGAATAAAACGAAATGAAATTTTCATTGTAAGCAAAGTTTGGATATCAAATTACGGCTACGAGAATGCACGCAAATCAATAGACGAAAGTTTAAAGAAACTACAAACAGATTATATTGATTTGATGCTACTGCATCAGCCGTTTTGTGACCGCTACGGAGCATATCGGGCACTTGAAAAAGCATACAAGGAAGGTAAACTCAGAGCTATCGGTGTAAGTAATTTCTATCCTGATCACTTTATAGATATAGCCAGTAACATGGAAATAATACCGGCTGTGAATCAGGTGGAGACGCATGTCTTCGACCAACAGATTGAAGCACAGAAAATCATGGAGGAATTCGGTACTAGAATCATGTCATGGGGACCGCTTGCTGAAGGACGCAACAATTTCTTTAATAATACGATATTAGCCAATATTGGAGCAAAGTATGGAAAAAGCATTGCACAGGTAGCATTAAGATGGCTAATACAACGTGGAGTTATCATCATACCGAAATCTACTCATATCGAACGTATGAAAGAAAATATTGAAATTTTCGATTTTTCACTGTCACAGGAAGACATGGGAAATATAGCTGGACTGGACACAGGAAAAAGTCTTTTCTTCGACCATCATGATGCCGATACCGTACGCATGTTCATGGGATGGAGATAAAAGGAAAATACAAATATCTGTAATTTGGGTAAATAATGCAGTAATAGATATACGTATTTATACTATATGTATGATAACTTTGTAGCATCAAAACAAATTTAAAAATTATAGAGACATAATTTATAGAAACTGAACAGAATATTTCATGAGAACAATAATCCCCAATATAAAAAGAAATATATTTTACATTGCATTATTTACCCCACTCAGTCTGTCGGCACAAATCATAATCGACTCCACACGGGTTTATAACATCAATGAAGTGGTAGTGACAGGAAGCCGTAGCGAAACGGATGTACGTCATCTGTCGCAGACGGTATCTGTGGTAGGTCGTGACCGTATAGAAAGTGCCATGCAGCCTTCTCTACTGCCAGTACTTACCGAACAGGTTCCGGGACTTTTCGTAACGTCACGTGGCATTATGGGATATGGAGTGTCAAACGGTGCTGCGGGAGGTATTTCGTTGCGTGGACTGAGCGGTGGTTCAGGACGACTGATGGTGATGATTGACGGTCATCCGCAATATGCCGGTATCTTCGGACATCCGATATCAGATGCCTACCAGTCATTCCTCGCAGAACGTGTAGAGGTATTGAGAGGTCCGGCTTCAGTGCTTTACGGTTCCAACGCTATGGGAGGTGTAGTTAATATCGTAACACGCAAAATGCAGGAAGACGGAGTAAACACAAACCTCCATGCAGGTTATGGCTCATACAATACACTTGAGACGGAACTTACAAACCGTGTACGTAAAGGACGATTTTCCAGCGTAATATCAGGTTCGTACAACCGCACTGACGGACACCGTGCCGATATGAATTTCGAACAATACGGCGGATATTCGAAATTGGGTTATGAAATGACAAACAACTGGAATCTTAGAGGAGACGTAAACATTACCCACTTCAACGCTTCATACCCTGGACCTGTGAGTTCTCCACTTCTGGATGGAGACCAGAGAATTACACGCGGAATGACTTCATTTGCCATTGAAAACAATTACGACAAGACCTCAGGAGCGGTAAGTTTCTTTTACAACTGGGGAGACCACTGGATTAATGACGGTTATACACCATCTGAGGGAGAAGGGCCGCAGGACGACCGCTTCCTGTCATTCGACAAGATGATGGGAGTATCTGTTTATCAAAGTATGCAGTTCTTCAAAGGCAACCGCATCACAGCCGGATTCGACTGGTTCAACTATGGAGGCCATGCATGGAATGAGTATATCAGTGGTGAAAAGGCAGGAACTACATCCGATCTGGTTGACAAGCAGGAAAATGAATTTGCCGGATATATAGATGTGCGTCAGGATATAAATTCCTTTATCACACTGAATGTGGGTATCCGTGCCGACCATCATTCACGCATAGGAACAGAATGGGTGCCACAGGCAGGATTGGCTTTCCATCTTCCTCACGCCATGGAACTGAAAGCATCTGCGTCAAAAGGATTCCGCTACCCTATCCTTAGGGAAATGTATATGTTTCCACCGCAGAATCCTGATTTGAAACCCGAGTCTATGTGGACTTACGAACTTGCATTCTCGCAACGACTGATGAACGGACAATTTAGTTATGGAGTAAATCTCTTCTATATAGACGGCAAGAACCTGATTATGACACTACCTAATCCAAACGGTAGCGGAATGCTGAACCAGAATTCTGGCGAGATAGACAATACAGGTATCGAAGTACAGGCCGCATACCGCATAAACAGACAATGGTCAGTTGACGGAAACTACAGTTATCTGCACATGAAAGAGCCTGTGATTGCCGCACCGGAACATAAGCTTTACGGAGGAGCAAACTTTTCATGCGGACGCTGGAACATATCAACAGGCATACAGTACATAGCAGGACTATATACACAGACCGACCCTGTGAAAACGGAAGACTTCGTCCTGTGGAATATAAGAGCTTCTTTCCATGCTACAAAATGGCTCGACATCTGGGTGCGCGGAGAGAACCTGCTTGCACAAAAATATGAAATCAATGCCGGTTACCCTATGCCTAAAGCAACAGTTATGGGTGGTGTGAATATCAATTTCTAAACAATCTACAAATACTTAAAGATATGAAAAAGATCTTTCTAACAATTATTTTGGCAATCGCTTTCGTAGCCCCAAGTTGCGGACATTCGCCAAAAGTGCAGGAATCAGCCAATACGGAAACGACTGATACCCCTAAAGTTTACTGGTACAAGAATATCTCATCCGGGAATCTTATTAAAATCTATGAGGCATTAGGACGCGAAGCTAAAGGTAATGTAGCTGTCAAGCTTTCTACCGGAGAACCAGGCGGTCATAATTTTTTGCAGCCGGAACTTATAAAAGGACTGGTACAGAAAGTTAACGGAACAATCGTAGAATGCAATACTGCGTATGGCGGCGGACGTTCCAATACAAAAAGTCATCTGAAAGCCGCTGCCGATCATGGTTTCACCGCAATCGCGAATGTTGACATCATGGATGCCGAAGGAGAAACTGAACTTCCAGTAAAAGGCGGAAAGCATCTCACAAAAGATATTGTCGGCAAGAACTTTCTCAATTATGATTTCACAATAATCCTCTCTCATTTCAAAGGACATGCCATGGGAGGATTCGGTGGTGCAATCAAAAACATGTCTATAGGAATTGCATCGTCCAATGGTAAAAGATTGATACATTCTGCTGGAGAAAGTACCACAAGTTGGGGCAACCCGAAACAGGATGATTTCCTGGAATCAATGGCTGAAGCTGCAAAAGCAATAGCAGACCACTGCGGAGAAAATATACTCTACATAAGTGTAGCTAACAATCTTTCTGTTGACTGCGACTGTGATTCTTCACCGGAAGATCCTAAAATGGGTGATATAGGTATTCTGGCATCTCTTGACCCGGTTGCATTAGACCGTGCATGTACAGATCTGGTACGTTCCTCAAAAGACCATGGTAAAAAACACTTGATTGAACGTATTGATTCACGTCATGGCATGCATACTCTGGATCATGCTGAAGCACTTGGAATGGGGAGTCAGAAATATGAATTAATTGAACTTGATTGATAAATCATACATATAATTTTATTCATTACAAAAACCCGTATCAAATGAAAACTAATTTACTATTGCTGATTACATTATCAATTTTAATTTTTCCGAATATGGCTAAATCACAGGTAAAAGTCCAGCAAACTGCAGGACATGATGTATTAGGAGAATTTGCTCCGGAATTCGCACATTTGAACGACAATATCCTTTTTGGTGAAGTATGGAGCCGCAATGACTTGCTTCCCATGCGCGACCGCTCAATCGTTACCGTTGTTGCACTTATGTCGCAAGGTCTGACTGACTCATCATTCAGACACCATCTTGAGTTCGCAAAAAAGAACGGAGTGACTAAAACTGAAATTGCGGAAATACTTACTCATGCAGCATTCTATGCAGGCTGGCCTAAAGCATGGGCTGCATTCCGTATAGCAAAAGAAGTATGGACTGAGAATGCGGACAGTATAGCAAGCACATCACTCGACGCATACGCTCAGACAATTATCTTCCCTGTAGGCAAACCTAACGATGCATACGCTAAATATTTCGTAGGTCAAAGCTATCTGGCTCCTATAGTTGCAGAAGGAGTTCCCGTTGCCAATGTAACATTTGAGCCTGGATGCCGTAATAACTGGCATATCCATAAAGCCAATAAAGGTGGAGGACAGACTCTTATCTGCGTAGGCGGACGTGGCTACTATCAGGAATGGGGTAAAGAACCAATAGAAATGAATCCGGGCGACGTTATATATATTCCGACCGGAGTCAAGCATTGGCATGGAGCCGCTCCTGACAGCTGGTTCTCACATCTTGCTATGGAAATTCCGGGTGAAGAATGCAGTAACGAATGGCTGGAACCGGTAAATGACAAAGATTATTCAAAACTGAAATAACATGAGAACTTTAATACTGATAATTATGAGTCTTTTTTGCTTGAACAGCCAGTCAAACGCACAGCAAAAGAAGGATAATGCGGAAACTAAAATCCTTGTGGCTTATTTTTCATGTACGGGAAACACCGAAAGCGTTGCCAAATCAATTTCAAAAGCTACCGGTGGAACACTGTACAAAATTACTCCAAAGAAAGCATATTCTTCTGCCGACCTTGACTGGAGAGACAAAAACAGCAGAAGTTCAATAGAAATGAATGACGACAATTCACGACCTGAACTTGGTGGTGAAACTGTTAATATGAATAACTACGACACTGTATTTATAGGCTACCCTATCTGGTGGGATTTATGTCCGCGTCCGGTAAATACATTCATAGAGAAGTATAATCTTTCCGGCAAGACGGTTATTCCTTTTGCTACATCAGGCGGAAGCTCCATCAACAACAGTGTTAAACAACTGAAGAAGCTGTATCCAGAAGTGGATTGGAAAGAAGGCCGCTTGTTCAACAGAGGAAGCAAACAGGCTGAAGAATGGGCTAAACAGATTATCACAAAATGATATATCCATGATATAAATTTAGGACTGACTTTCTTTTAGGGAAGCCAGTCCTTTTTTTATTAATATCCAAACCTTGAAGTGTCAACCTTCTTGCGTTCCTTAGATTTAAATCCGCCAAACCTGTATGTAAACGACAGCGAAACGTAACGGCTGTCTGCATGCTGTATTATTTCAAAGCGTTGTCCTCTGTCATTTACGGTTGCATTCGGCGTAGCTGTATTAAACAGGTCATTACCTGTCAGGCGAAACTCAGCATTCCTGTTTGCAAATATCCATTTCAAGCCGGCATCCACTTTCCATATTGAAGACAGATCGTAATTGCCTTGAATTGACGGACTGACATACATAGCATTCAACTCCAGACTGATGGATGGCTTGGAGGACAAAGTAAATGTATTGTTAATCATAGCGACTCCTCGCCATACGGAGTTGTCGAAGCCTATACCATGATAATCACGACATACATGCCTAAAGTAGGAACCATCAAGTGTGATACGCGAATTCCAAAAACTTCCTATTGTAAATGGTATTATTGCAGATATTCCGTAGTTCCTCTGATAGTCATAGTTTACAGACTGATATATCATGACCAGTTCGTCAGGACTCTGATATGCCAACTGTCCGAAAAGGCCCTTTATATGGGTATAATATACACTGAACATATATTTGCTTTTAAGCACATAAGTTAGGTCTGCAATATAATCAGTAGAAGGACGCAATTGCGGATTTCCCAACACTTTTGAATATCCGTTCAGATAGCTTACAGAATTCTGTATATCCCAGTAATCAGGATATGTCTTGTCGGAAGAGAAAGACAATTGAAAGATGTGTGCAGCAGAAGGAACATAACTTAACTGCATTGTGGGATATACAGACCAGTCTGTATAATCGGCAAGTCTATAGTATTCTCCGGCAAGCGACATGGATAAGGAAAGTTTTTCATTAAATGACTTTTCAAAACCTCCATAAAAATTATAAGTCTTTTCTTCAAGATTTGATGATGAATTCATATCTGACATATCAGTTCCGTCTGCAGGTGTATATTTCTGTAAGCTTTTTTCATTGGCAAATGAGAAGTTGATACCATAATTTACGCTCCATCCCTTTGGTAATGCGTGAGTCTGACCTGCATATACATTCCAACGGTTTACATACTGACTGCTGTTGAGAATAAATTTCTGCTCTTTGAGAGACGACTTATCATTAAAGTTCTGCACACTAGGATAAGCATAGTAAGTATAATCCATACCTACATTCGTACCCCATCTTGAAGTATAATCAGCGCTGAAGTTATGCATCTGTTCATCTCCCGTCCTTATATTTGAAGATTCGGAGAGAGTACCATTAGAATTTTCTGTAGATTTACTATTTGGACTTATAGCCGATGTATATGCCACACTCAGATTATCATCATCAGTTATTCTATAATCAATGGAAGCGCGCATATTATGAGTAAGCCTCTGTCGATTACCGGTATTATACTGTGATATATCATACACTTTATCGCCTAATGTATGATGTGAGATAAAATCGTTTGAAGACCTGATTTTTGAATAATCTGCGGAATAAAGTATATCTGCCGACAGTTTCTCACCGGAAAAGGACATACTCATATTACCTCCACCTCGTGAATATATACCCTGAGTGAAGTTACCCCCTACTTCACCACGCAACAAAGGCTCTTCAGGCTTGTTCTTTTTCAATACGATATTTATAACTGCTCCCCTTACACGATATTTTGCAGGAGCACTGTACATTACTTCCGCTTTCTCTACATTCGAAACAGGAGTATTCTTCAGAAGATTTACCAACTGTTCGGCAGTCATGGACGATGGGCGTCCGTTCAATATTATGGTTGGGCTACCTGCTCCAACGAGCTGCAATCCGCCATCCTGTTCCATCACTCCGGGCAGACGTGTTACAGCCTCGTAGGCATTGCTTACCGATGATTTTTCTGCTATTACAGATACATCATATGACAGCAATCCGTTTTCTGCCTTCACCAAAGGACGTTCTCCTTTTATCACTACTTCATCAAGACTATAATTCTGTTCCTTCATTGTTATCACACCAACATTCGGTTCGTTGAAATCTCTGGAAACCGTTTCGTAAAGAATATGCTGGAATATCAGTCGAAATGACTTAAGACCAGTATCGAACACAAACCTTCCCTGAGCATCTGTTATCACTGCATCCACAAACACCGAGTCTTCAGACTGCATCACTACAGTTACAGCCTCAACCGGTTGCTGGTTTCTATTGACCACTTTTCCGTTCACGTTCTGCGACATGACATTGTTTATGCATATAATCATGCAAGAGATAATAATCACTAAAGTTTTCATAAAACATAGTTATTTGTTTTCGTGATGCAAAGTAACCCAAAACGCTCATCATAATACGTTATACGGCTGTTATGCTTTTGTTATATTATTGTTATCATATTCAATATTGTTAATTTATTGTTATATCTTTGTGCGACAAAATATCAAAATATGAACGGAAAGTATATCAAAATAATAACATTTCTTGGATTGCTTGTAATTGTGATTATCCAAAGTGTATGGCTGGTAAAAACATATCAGCTGATAGAGCTGCAATTGACTCAATCCGGAAACCGTATATTTCCCAAATCCGTATTGAACGAAGTGTTGGAAAGGCTCAGTATCATAACCGAATCATACGGTGAAGATAAGACCTTAAACCTGTCAACCAACATGGACTATGACGAAAACATCAGCGACAAGACTCTGAAAGAACATCTGATATCCTTTCTGAACAATTATGCCGATTCATTATACCAGTCGCACGTATCCATACAACTATTGGACTCCATCTTCAAGGCTGACATGAAAGAAGAAGGATATAATGCCGAGCTATACTGTATGAAGGTAGATTCTACAGGAATTCCTATTGACGGTGAAAAAAAGATTTCCGGAATAAATGCAATGAGGACTATAAAGACTTCAGTCGTAGCACTTAACAAGGGCAAGACAGAATGCGTACAGGCTGTTATCGTAAATCCGTACTGGATAGCAATCCGCGAAATGAGTGTACTGCTCATTGCTACAGCTTTGCTTATCTGTTTTGTAGCCGGATGCATAATCTATCAGATAAAAATCATCATAAAACAGAACAAGATAGCCATGCTGAGACAGGACTTCACATATGCCATGATTCACGATATGAAAACGCCGATAAACACTATCACGATGGCCGGTCATGTACTTGAAAGTGGTATGATGGACAGTAATCCGACACTGAAAAAGCAATATTTCTCCATACTGAAAGAAGAGAGTATGCATCTTCTGAATCTTGCAGAAAAGATACTTACAATAGCCAAGCTTGAGCAGTCAAGGCTCAAACTCAATAACGAGGAAATAGATTTGAACTCGATGTTTGATGAACTGATACAGAAATTCAGTCTTAAATCGGACAAGAATGTTTCTTTCATAAAAGATGTCAGTATCACATCAAGCCTGATGGCAGACAAGGAATATCTGAAAGAAGCTATAAGCAATCTGATAGACAATTCCCTGAAATACTCTGACGAAAAAGTGACTGTGAAACTTACAGCAGAAGAGCATGGAAGTTCAATCCTGATAAAAGTCCGAGACGATGGATGGGGTATTCCACTGAAAGAACAGAAACGGATATTTGAGAAGTTCCAACGTGGCGGACTGGAATATAGAAAAGACAATAAAGTATCAGGTTTCGGACTTGGACTGAACTACGTATATAAAGTCATAACAGCTATGAACGGCAGCGTTTCGCTAAACAGCATAGAAGGAGAATACAGCGAATTCATATTAACCTTACCTATAAAAAACTGATGAATGATGACAAGAGTATTACTGGTGGAAGATGACAAAAATCTGAGTTTCATACTAAAAAGCAGTCTGGAACAGATGATTGGAGGTTATGAGGTAGTATCCGTCGCCAACGGCAAAGACGGATTGGATATGCTTATAAATGAAAACTTCGATGTAATAGTTTCGGACGTGGAAATGCCTGTAATGGACGGAGTGACTATGGTACAGCATATCAGAAAGAATCATCCGTCATTAGCCATAATTTTTATTACCGGTCTTACTACGGCCCGCGATGTAATAAACGGATATCAGGCCGGAGCCGATTTCTATATAAAGAAGCCTTTCCTTCCAGAGGAACTTGACGCACACATTCAGGCAGTATTAAGAATGAGGCATAACACTCAGGCAGAAAGTCCTGCTGGCAATGATGAAGATACTATATTTACAATAGGCAAATACAGTTTCGACCCGACACAGAACCTGCTAATATTCGAAAATGAACAACACAACCTGACAGCCAAGGAAAGCAAAATACTTGAAATGCTTTGCCGCGAAAAAGGGAAAGTTGTAAGCAGGGAAAACATCCTTAATGAAATCTGGGGTAATTCTGATTTCTATTCATCCAGAAGCCTTGATGTTTTCATAACGAAACTCAGAAAATATCTTTCTAAAGACACAGATGTATCACTGAATGTACTGAAGGGTGTGGGAATATGCCTTAAAGTTTAACAATAACCAAACAGCCGACCGGTTCAGAACGAACCAGCCGGCAGTTTTCACCAATCAATTATTTCATTATTAACTATTATCTTTCTGATATAGGTTTGTAAGGTACCTCATTAAGTACGTTCTTGTATGCAGGACGGATGATACGACGACCATCGAAATGCAATTCCTCGATGCGGTGAGCCGTCCAACCGACGATTCTCGCCATAGCAAACAGAGGAGTATAAATCTCATGAGGCAATCCCATCATCTCATATATAAATCCTGAATAGAAGTCAACATTAGAGCATACTTTCTTCTTGTCTCCCTTAACTTTCTTGAAACAAGCAATGGCACGCTTTTCTATCAATTCCAGAAAGGCAAATTCTTTTTCACAGCCCTTTTCAGCCACAAGTTCACTAGCCAACTCTTTCAGAAGAACTGCACGGGGATCGGAAATGGTATATACGGCATGGCCTATACCATAGATAAGACCACTCTTGTCGTAAGCCTCTTTATTCAGCATACGGGTTAGGTAAGTATCTATCTCGTCAACATTTGTCCAGTCTGAAATGGCTTCTTTCAGATGATGGAACATTTTTACTACCTGAATGTTTGCTCCACCATGCAATGAACCTTTTAGTGAACCGATTCCCGCTGCGATACTTGAATATGTATCTGTGCGTGTAGAACTTGTAACCCTGACAGTGAATGTAGAGTTGTTACCACCACCGTGCTCAGCCTGAAGGACAAGCAGAAGGTCAAGCATACGTGCCTCAAGAGGAGTGTAATCTTTCTTAATCATGTAAAGAAAATTCTCTGCCAACGAGAGTTTCTCATCCGGATAGCGGATATGCAATGAGCGTCCGTGTGTACTGTGACGGTAGATGCTATATGCGTATGCTATGACTGTTGGGAACTTTGAGATAAGTTCGATAGACTGACGCATAAGATTGTCGCGAGAGATGTCATCCGGATTAGGGTCGAATGTGTACATTTCCAGAACACTACGGGCCAGGATATTCATTATGTTATGACCTTCCAGGTCGATGATATTCATTGTAGTCTTCTTGTCAAGCGGCATATTGTCGTTTATCAGTTCCTTGAAAGAAGCCAGCTGTTCCTTGTCAGGAAGCTCGCCCGACAAAAGCAAATATGCAACCTCTTCGAAGCCGAAACGTTTCTCTTTCAAAAGAGCATGAACAATATCATCCAAATCATACCCCCTATAGAAGAGTTTACCCGGAATAGGTTTCAGGCCTTCTTCCGTTTTCTCATATCCCACTACGTTTCCTATCTTGGTTAGTCCTACAAGCACACCTGTTCCGTCTTCATTACGAAGTCCGCGCTTAACATTAAAACTCGTAAATAAACTGTTGTCTATTCTGCACGCCTGTTTAGCACATTCGGAAAGTTTGTAAACTATATATTCTTTTTTCATGTTCAGTTCGTTATAGTTGAATTAAAGACTTTGTATTATTCTTTCAGTAAACTCTTCTGTACTCAATACTTTACCGTCCGGCATAAATCTAGCCAAATCAATAGTTGCCTCAGAATTTTCAAAAACCTGTTCAAGGGCAGATGTTATAAGGTCGGCTGCTTCCTGCCATCCCAGATACTCAAGCATCATTACGGACGACAGAAGTAGAGAACATGGATTGACCATATTCTTACCAGCTATATCAGGTGCTGTTCCGTGGGTAGCCTCAAAAATGGCATGACCGCTATTGTAGTTTATATTTGCTCCCGGAGCGATACCTATACCGCCTACCATAGCTGCCAGCTGGTCTGATACATAGTCACCGTTAAGATTCAGAGTTGCGATAACAGAATAGTCTTCCGGTTTCAGCAATGTATTCTGAAGGAAAGCATCGGCAATACAGTCTTTTATTATTACTTTTCCCTTGTTGATAGCCTCAGCCATGGCAGCCTTTGCAGATTCTTCTCCCAAATCTTTCTTCAACTGCTGATAATAGTTCATGGTGAATGTCTGTTCTGCAAACTCAGTTTCAGCCACTTCATATCCCCATTTCTTGAAACCGCCTTCGGTGAACTTCATGATGTTTCCCTTATGAACAAGTGTTACCGACGGAAGCTTATGATCCAAGGCATATTGTATGGCAGAGCGAACAAGACGTTTTGTACCTTCTACTGAAACAGGCTTTACTCCAAAAGAAGAAGTTTCAGGGAATCTCACCTTGGTAACTTTCATCTCATTGTAAAGGAAATCATAGAATTTCTTTGCTTCAGGAGTACCCTGTTCCCATTCTATTCCGGCATATATATCTTCTGTATTCTCTCTGAAAATACACATGTCAACTTTCTGAGGCTCTTTCAAAGGAGATACTACACCCTTAAACCATCTTACAGGACGCAGACAAACATACAAGTCCAATGTCTGGCGCAATGCCACGTTGAGCGAACGTATTCCGCCTCCTACAGGTGTAGTAAGCGGACCTTTGATTCCTATCAGATATTCTCTGAATACATCCATTGTAGATTGCGGAAGCCACTCTCCAACCTGTTTATAAGCCTTTTCTCCGGCCAGGACTTCCATCCATTCTATAGAGCGCTCACCTTTGTAAGCTAACTTTACTGCTTCATTTACAATTTTCTGGCAAGCCGGAGTTATCTCAGCTCCTACACCATCTCCTTCAATAAAAGGTATAGTAACATTTGAAGGTACTACAAGTTTACCTTCTTCCATACGAACTTTACTCATTGTCTAGTTTCTCCTATATTAGTTGTATATTGATTGTTATTTTCTAAATGTATTAAGCGCAGAACCGGCCTTGAACCATTCAATCTGCATTTCATTATATGTATGCACGGCCTCGAAAGAATCCTGAGTACCGTCTTCATGAGTTAATACCACTTTCAGATTACGTCCAGGCGCGAATGATTCAAGCCCAACGATTGAAATCTTGTCATGTTCCTGCACTTTGTCATAGTCATCCTTATCGGCAAAAGTCAGCGCAAGCATACCTTGTTTCTTCAGATTTGTTTCGTGGATACGTGCGAAACTCTTTGCAAGGATAACCTTTACGTTGAGGAATCTAGGTTCCATGGCAGCATGTTCACGGCTTGAACCTTCACCATAGTTTTCTTCTGCCACTACAATTGATGAAATACCCTTAGCCTTATATCCGCCGGCTACAGCTGATACTTCGCCATAACTGCCGTCCGCTGAGTTCCAAACCTTATTCGTCTCACCATTGAATGCATTCACAGCTCCCATCAGCATATTCTTGGAGATATTTTCCAGATGTCCGCGGAATCGAAGCCATGGACCTGCCATTGAGATATGGTCTGTGGTACACTTGCCTTTGGTCTTGATAAGCAGAGGCATATCCAATAAATCCTTACCATCCCATGGAGCAAACGGCTGAAGTTTCTGCAGGCGTTCTGATTTCGGATCAATGATAACTTCAATATTACATCCGTCAGCCGAAGGAGCTACATAACCATTATCATCAACTGTAAATCCTTTCACAGGGAGCTTGTCACCAGTAGGGGCATCCAGTTTCACCTGCTCGCCTTTATCGTTTATCAGAGTATCTGTCATAGGATTAAAGCACAGGTCTCCTGCTATAGCAAATGCTGTAGCAATCTCCGGTGATGCTACAAAAGCATGTGTATTAGGGTTACCGTCCGCACGCTTTGCAAAGTTTCTGTTGAACGAAGTCACAATGGAATTCGGTCTTGTAGGATCATCTGTCTCACGTTTCCACTGACCGATGCAAGGACCGCAGGCATTTGTCATTATCACGGCACCTGCTTCCTCAAAATCAGCAATCATACCGTCACGCTTTGATGTACAGTACACTAGTTCCGAACCAGGATTGACCAACAATGGTGATGCCATCTTCAGACCTTTGTCCTTCAACTGTCTAACTAACGAAGCAGCCCTTCCCAAATCCTGATATGAAGAGTTGGTACATGAACCGATAAGCCCAACTTCCATACGTTGAGGATAACCGTTTGCAATGACCTTGTCCTTGAACTCAGATAACGGACACGCCGCATCCGGTGTAAACGGACCATTAAGATACGGTTCCAATGCAGACAAATCTATTTCAATTACCTTATCATAATACTTTTCAGGCGATGACAGAACCTCATTATCTGCTTTCAGGTCGTCAGCTACTTTTAGAGCCATATCGGCTACTTCCTCACGTCCTGTAGCTTTGAGATATTCAACTATTTCATAATCGAAAGGAAAAACAGATGTAGTCGCTCCTACCTCGGCTCCCATATTACAGATAGTAGCCTTTCCAGTAGCCGAAATTGAAGAAGTACCTTCCCCGAAGTACTCTATTATGGCGTTTGTACCACCCTTGACAGTCAGTATGCCGGCCAGCTTTAGGATAACATCCTTTGGTGCTGCCCATCCGTTCAATTTTCCTTTAAGGTGTACACCTATTATTCTCGGCATCTTCAATTCCCATTCCATACCGGTCATCACGTCAACGGCATCGGCACCTCCGACACCAATGGCAATCATTCCAAGACCGCCGGCATTCGGTGTATGTGAATCAGTACCTACCATCATTCCTCCCGGGAAAGCATAATTTTCCAAAACGACCTGATGTATGATTCCTGCTCCCGGCTTCCAGAAACCGATTCCATATTTCGATGCTACACTCTTCAGAAAATCATATACTTCCTTGTTGGTTGTCTGTGCTACAGGCAAATCAACAGAAGCGCCTTTATATGCCTGTATAAGATGATCGCAATGTACAGTTGCTGGTACAGCAGAAACATTCTTACCGGCATTCATAAACTGAAGCAATGCCATTTGCGCGGTGGCATCCTGCATTGCAACTCTGTCAGGACGAAAATTCACATAGTCCACACCTCTCTCAAAACACTTGATGGAATTAGCATCGTAGAGATGACTATACAAAATCTTTTCTGCCAAAGTCAATGCCCTACCTAATTTTTTTCGTGTATCCTGTACTTTACCGTTATATGAAACATAAAATTGTTTCATCATTTCCAAATCATACATCATAGTAACTAAATCCTATTTATTATGTAAATACCTTTTTATTGTCAATCAACAATTCTTTATCCTTTAAATTTAGCTATCAAAAGTCCACTAATACCAGACTTCTAATAAAAATCGCGCAATATTCGGTATTTTTATTGACATATGCAAGCAATATGCAATATTTAATTGATAAAAGATATAATTCCCTATAGTTAAAGTACAAAAAGTTACATAAATATGCAAATTATAGACGTATTACAATGCAGGTTATTTATAATATCTTCTCTTACGCAATGCAGCCCACTGACCTTGCGGTAGCGGGCTGCGGTGTCTGTATGATGTTACCGGGCACTAATGCGTTTTTATCGCATCAGACTGTTTTCCACTCTCCTATCGTTCCAGTTTCGGAAGAGAAACTCGCACCTATCTTATAAAGGGTGCGTGCATCAGAAGCATACTCACGGGCATAACCTTTCTCTTCTATCTGACACAGTGCCTCGTCTGCCGTACCGTCAAGCTTGAACTCGAAGATATACACGTATTGAGGCGTTTCAAGCACGCAGTCCACACGGCCGTGGCTCTGCTGCTTCTCAACATAAACGGTATAGACGCTTATCAGCCGGAGAATAAGATAAAACGTATATTGGAAATAGCGTTCGCGCTCCCTCTCGTTGTCCTTGCGGCGCATAGTATAGGGGATGCTCGAAAGAAATGAAGTAAAAAGACCGCACAGTCTGTCGGTATCGCCTACACGCAACGTACGGACAACATCGCGTATCCATCCGCCAGTCTCCTCCGATGGCTTAAGATACGAGGAAGCCACTGCGGTAAGGAAACCGTTCTTGACCTCATTGTTCGGAAAATCAAGCAGGAAAGTATTGAACTCCATGTCGTAATCCTTGATGGTAAGGTAACCGCTCTGGTAAATCATGGGCAAAGGCTGTTCCACATCAGCCTTGTAATCGATGAACTCTTCCGTACGATAATACTTGCCTGTCAGTTCGTTCATGTTCTCCTTGAAATGGGCAAGCAGACGGATAAGGTACGTCGGGGTGCCCGAACTGAACCAATAGTCACGGATACTTTTCTTGTTGAAAGCATTAAGCAGGCTGAAAGGATTATAGACATCGGTCAGGCTGTCGCTGAAATGATAGCCGTCGTATTGATTTTTAAGCCTTTGCATCATCTCTTCCTCCGTGCAATGGTAAACGGCCGCCATATCCCTGACAGGCTCGGAGAAATAAGTCCGGAGCTCATCCTGCGTAATGCCGCAAAGGGTCTCGTAACGCCCGTCCATGCTGATGTCGTCAGGCTGGTTGAAACCGCTGAACACGCTAACCTGAGAGAATTTGGTAACTCCCGTAAGAAGCACGAACTGTAGATGACTGTCCGCCACCTTGAACACGGAATAGAATCCTTTCAGGACGTTACGGTGTCGGTCTTCAAGACCGGAATCTGTATCCAGAACATCCAAGATAGGCTTGTCGTACTCGTCTATCAGGACTACGGCACGACGGCCTGTCTGCTCATGAGCGACACGAAGGACTTCCATAAAACGTCCTCCCAAATCAAGGCTGTCAGCATCCGAAACAAGACCATACTGCCTTTCCCAATCCCTCACATAAGCGTACAGGCGTTTCTCCAGAACGCCTTCATCCAAGAAGTTGGAACCATTGAAATCCACATGGAACACCGGATGTACATTCCAGTCCTTCTCTAAGCTGTCTATCTTCAGTCCCTTGAACAGTTCCTTATGCCCCAAGTAATAGTTCTTCAGCGTGGAGACAAGAAGGCTTTTACCGAAACGACGCGGACGGCTAAGAAAATAAATCTTGCCTTCGTGGGTAAGTTTATATACAAGGTCGGTCTTGTCAACATAGACATAACCGTCTTCGATTATCTGCTCAAAACTCTGGATTCCTATGGGGTATTTCATGTTATTCAATTAATAATTAAAAATTAAAAATTAAGAACTGAACCAACGGTCAGCGAAGCTAAAGTCAACGATACCAATTTACAATTAATAACGGGCGTACGTTTGGAACAAAGATACAAAAATAGGCAGAAAAACAAAAGAGCTGTAAATTTTATTCTTTCGTTTTTCTGCCTGATATATTACTCTTTCACATTCTGCAAATTTTAAGACCGCTGTACGGTTTTCAAAAATCAGTTATGAGGAAGGGGTTTACCAGTGGGCGGTGCTGCCTAAATCTTTCACTTCCGCAGAGACGCGTGCGTTGTCATCGTAAGAGCCCCACCTCTTATCCCACGTATCTTTCTGTGCCGATGTCAGGATAAGTGTCAGAGTCCGGGGCTCGCCCGCGGCGTTCGTCTGGTTGCCGCAATACAAGCTATTCAGGCTCGTAACGCTCGTGATATCAAGCTCGGTAAGGCGGTTATCGTGACAATTCAAAACATTCAGATTGTTCAGCTTCCCCACAGGCAGCGAGGTTAGCTGGTTGTTGTTGCAATACAAGTTTTTCAGCTGGGTCAGATTCTCTACAGGCAATGCGGTTAGCTGGTTGTTGTTGCAAGGCAAGCTTGTCAGCTGGGTCAGATTCTTTACAGGCAATGCGGTAAGTTGGTTATCGAAGCAAGACAATTCTGTCAGATTGGTCAGCTTCTCCACAGGCAGCTCAGTTAGCTGGTTGTAGGAGCAATACAATAGTGTCAGATTGGTCAGATTCTCCACAGGCAATGCGGTTAGCTGGTTCTTACCGCAATTCAAGCTTGTCAGATTGGTAAAGTATTCTATGCCGGAAATATCGGTCAGATTCTTACCTTCGATATTCAGTGATGTTACCGCTTCTATTGCTTGCTTGTTTTCTTCGGTCAGGAGCACGGTGCCACCGCCACCGGTCACTTCCCATCCCACTTTGTCACCCACCGCATTGATAAACGCCAGGTTGGTAATCGCCTCCTGATAGGTGGCGCCGCTGAGGTCGATGGCTCCCAAATCGAGAATCATGCCTGCGGCGAGATCCGTATCGTCGCCGATGCCGCCGCTGGCAGTCTTGGTGAAAGAGGTGCCGTCCCGACGGGTAAAGGTCAGGGAGAAACCGTTCTTCAGCGCGGCGGGTTGTCCGCTATCAGTATTCACCGAAGGCGCTACCACAAAGTAATAGTCCGCACCGGTAGTGAAAGGCCCGGTCAGGGTCACGTAGGGAACTACCGCCATAACCATTTCCATATCCATACTCGGCGCATATACATACTGTGCAGTACCGGAGAGGCCTGTTCCTCCCAGGTCGGTCAGCGTCACGCTCTTCAGTTTGTCGGCATCTCCGCCGCTGATGCTGAACTTCACCAGCGCGCAGAGGTTCTCGAAGCTCAGGTCGCCTCCCATGTCGTCAGTCATTGCCAGCGAGGGGTTCAGCCCGGTGGCAAAGCCTCCTGCCACGGCCGTCTGCACGGGCGGGAGGGTAAACCCAAGCATCGTACTCCCACTGCTCCACACACAGAGCGCAAACATGTCTTGCGGATAGACGGCTATGTATTGCAGGGCATCCGCTTCGACTGTGCCGGTAAAGGTAGCGGTGGGGGCGGCTGCCGACAGGCCGGTGGTAAAGGGGCTGCCCGGTTCTTCTACATAAAACTCTTCGGATGTGCAGGAGTATACGCCTATCACGTCATCGGGAGTCCAGTACACCTGGGTGCCCTCCACCAGCGAGGTGCGCGTGCCGGCCGCCGGGGCGGGGGCGTTGGCGGTAAAGGTCATGGTCACTTGGTTTCCCGCAGGCGTGGTCTCCGGTTCGCCGAAAGTCTCGTCGTTGCCGCAGGCGGTAAAGCTCAGCGTCAGTGCGACTAAGGGCAATGCCCCGAAAAGATGTTTCATTGTTTTCATTGTCTTCGTCCGTTTTTTTAGTTGTCCCATCCACCATTCCAGTGAGTTTCTTCAAAAGATTCATTCGAGGAACCATAACTGTCTACGCTTCCGCACAGCACGCCCTCGTTCTGTACTTCAATAATTTCACACTTGGGAGCCTCATAAATATTACACTCCGATTTTGTCTCTTCGTAATTTCTCATCCTATTTTTCAAATTAATCTGTTAATAAAAAACCGTTCACCCTTATTACGGGAAAACGGCGCAAAATTAACCTCTATGAATGACACACGAGGGACAATCTATGAAAATATGAGGGACAATTTAAGGAAAACAGTATTTTTTTACCGCACCAATGCCATGTTATTTTAAGAATACAACTTCAAATTCCGGCTATATGTCTTGACATTCGAGAAGCCACTGTTCACGGCTATTTCTTCCCTGTCGGCCGACGGATGCTGTTCCTTATATTTGATGGCTGCCTTTATGCGAAGACGGTTCACCTCGGCATAAAACGAGTCGAAACGTTCGTTCATCACCAAAGATACATATTTACTGTTGCTCTCCACCGCATCGGCAATGTCCGACAATTTAAGGTTAGGATTAAGGTAAAGTTTCTGTACGGTAAGAGCATGACGGATTTTTTCCTCAAGCTCATCCATGGTAGCGGCAGGAAGCGTGAAGGTATTATCCTTGTCCGCAGTCTGAACGGAAGAAATAATCTCCTCAATTTTTTCGGTAATTGCGGCTCCGGTCTCTTCCACCACATTACCAAGACCGCTACGCTGCTGATGAAGTATCTTAATCAGAATCACAACATGCATGACAGCAACGCAAACCTGAAGCAGCATGTTGTAGGCACGACTGCCGGAAACGAAAAGTATCCATGAGGCAATGATATAAACCAACGGAAGAAACACCACAAAACCGGCAAAACGCACAGGAAAATCATCGTCGTTGGAATATTCCTCTCTGTGATGTTTCCTTATCTGACGGTAAAGCCGCAACGTGACGTGAAGCAACTCAAACATTATAAGCAAGGAATACGCACCTATGAAAGGCATCAATATTCCACGGTGACGATATAGCACATCGCCCCCAATCCACGCAAAAGCCCACAATGCCGCTATCAGCAGAAAAGGCATGATACCGACAATGAAGAACACCGGCAAACGATGTTTCTTCTCATAAAAGAAAAAACGGCGGAAGGAAATAACGGCGGCTCCGGGAAGGAACAGAACGAGAAAGACCTGTACAAAAAGCCACGCGTCGGGACTGTCCATGCGGAAAAGCCATACTGCGGGCATAGCGAAACATGCATAGACAAACGTTATCAGCTTCCGTGCAGGATAGAAATATTCCTCGTGTTCATCGAAAGGACGACACATGTGGAAATAACGCACCATGGCGCAGAACAACGACGAGCATACCATAATCAGACATGCCGCCGCATAGTATATTTCAAAACCTTGTATTATCATTTCAAATTTCTAAGAATTTAGCGAATTTACAAAAAATCCGTTTGTATCAAGTCTCCAATCAGAGTTTTTTATCATCTGTCACCCTTATTTTTCATATATATGTCAAAGAACGATTTATTAATTATTCGTCTTTATCGCTTTAATATCTATTGAATTATACAATGAATAGTTTTTCATACAAAAAGAAAGTATATTCGCTTGTTTTATATAAAAATGATTGATTTATGATGCTTTTCCTATTTTACCAGTTGAGTGATTTTGTCGAAACAGAATAAAAAGTTAATTTTACATTCGCTTTAGGTTGTTAATATCACAATTAAATATTACGAAATCGTTAAAATTACATTGTTTATTAAGGACTGTGACGATGAAAAATGACCTGTCATTTCATTAAAAACGTGCTGAAATCTTAATTGAAATGCCTTGTCATTTTATTAAAGGTTTACTCATTTGTTATATTAGGCACAAATAAGGTTGGAAATGATGTTTTTTGACTCTACATTTACTTTGAAACTGGAATTTTTATACGTATCATTATATCGAAATATTTAATTAATTTATATCAATTCGTTATTTATTTGCCATTATATACACCATATATACCGTATATGCAATAAATTCGTTTCATTCTGCATTTTCGAACCGCAACAAGAATGAGGATTTTTCAATCAGACTTTGCATCGGGTTCGTATTTTATCATTGTCGCATACTTGAGTTATCATTTTGACAATATGATAAAACTTTATTATTTTAAGAACTGGACCAATGATCAACGAAGTTTAACTTGAGTTAGAAGTAAAATTGGACAGAAAAATATAAATTATTATCCGCTTTTTCAATCTTTTGTTTAACTTTGCGTCCGAAGTAAAGACAAAGGGGTGCCCAAAAAACAAACCCGGGCTGAGATTATACCCTATGAACCTGATGCGGTTAATACCGACGAAGGGATTGTCCTCAAAAAAGACATCCGTCATAAGATATTCTCTCAAACTGTTTTCCAGTATTCTCTTTGTGTTTGCTTTGCAAAACACTATAATACCTATCACTTATGAAAATAAAAGTAAACAACAAAGAGACAGAACTCACTCTAGGCAATAATATTGCATCGCTTGCACTACAGCTTGAACTTCCACTGCAGGGAGTGGCAGTTGCTCTTAACAACCGTATGATTCCACGCAGCCAGTGGGCTGAGCAGGAAATCAAGGAAGGCGACAGTCTTGTTATAATAAAAGCAGCTTGCGGAGGATAATGACATGGATATAAAAGCATTCAAACTTCAGTTCATCACTCATTTCACCGAACAGTATTCTTATTTAGACTCGGCACGTATGGCTCTCGAAGGTGGTTGCCGTTGGGTTCAGCTGCGCATGAAGGACGCTTCCGACGAGGAGGTGGAAGCCATTGCCATAAAGGTTCAGGAACTGTGCAAACAACATGGCGCTACATTCATCATAGACGACCGTGTAGAACTCGTAAAAAAGCTGAAAGCCGACGGTGTGCATCTCGGAAAGAATGATATGCCTATAGCTGAAGCAAGAAAAATATTGGGAGATGATTTCATAATAGGTGGAACAGCAAATACTTTCGACGATGTAAAGGCACATTACACTTCAGGTGCCAACTATATTGGCTGCGGTCCGTTCCGTTTCACTACTACCAAGAAGAAATTAAGTCCGATATTGGGGCTTGAAGGCTACCGTTCCATCATCCAAAAGATGAAAGAGGAAGACATCAACCTGCCGATAGTAGCTATAGGAGGTATCACGATAGATGACATTCCGGAAATAATGCAAACCGGTGTGACAGGCATTGCACTGAGCGGAACTATACTCAGGGCTGAAAATCCGGCAGAAGAAACGAGTAGGATTGTAGAAATGGTGGAAAGAAGTAGTTGTTAGTTGTTGGTTGTTAGTTGTTAGAGCCATCCGGATGGTAACCTTGTCAACTCGTCAACTTGTCAACTCATTTCTTAACTTAAGAACTCAAAAACTCATAACATATATGGAAAAACTTATTATTGCGGGTCGTGAATTCGAATCCCGCCTTTTCCTGGGAACAGGGAAATTCAACTCAAACCAGCAGATGGAAGAAGCCATCCTGGCATCCGGCACAGAAATGGTAACTGTAGCCATGAAACGTATCGAACTTGAAGACAAGGAAGACGATATGTTGCGCCATATCGTTCATCCGCATATACAACTGTTGCCAAACACTTCAGGTGTACGTACAGCGGAAGAAGCTGTCTTCGCCGCACAGATGGCCCGTGAGGCATTCGGCACAAACTGGCTGAAACTGGAAATTCATCCGGACCCTCGCTATCTGTTGCCGGACTCAACAGAAACACTTAAAGCGACAGAGGAACTGGTGAAACTCGGTTTCGTAGTCCTTCCTTACTGCCAGGCCGACCCTACACTCTGCAAGCGTCTGGAAGAAGCTGGTGCGGCTACTGTGATGCCTCTAGCTGCTCCTATAGGCACAAACAAAGGTTTGCAGACTCGCGATTTCCTTCGCATCATCATCGAACAGAGCAATGTTCCTGTAGTAGTCGATGCCGGTATCGGTGCTCCGAGCCATGCTGCCGAAGCTATGGAAATGGGTGCAGCAGCCTGCCTAGTAAACACTGCAATCGCCGTTGCTGGTAATCCAGTGGAAATGGCCATAGCATTTAAGGAAGCTGTCATCGCCGGTCGCCGTGCATACGAAGCAGGATTGGGAATTCAGGCTGACAACCTTGTAGCTTCTGCTTCATCTCCTCTAACTTCATTCTTAAACGAATAAACTTTACAATTTACATGGACAAGGAAAAAGATAAAAAAGCATACGCCCATGCAGAAAAGGCCTACATGCAAGGTACAATGTTCCCTTTCATAAAAGTAGGTATGCAGAAAGTAAACCTCACTCCTACTGTCAACATCGTTGACGGCGAGAAAGTGATGACACCGAACGCCCCTGTATATATATATGATACAAGCGGTCCTTTCAGCGATCCAAATATTGAGATAGACCTGAAGAAAGGATTACCACGTATGCGTGAGAGCTGGATTACATCACGCGGCGATGTGGAACAGTTGCCTTCAATCACTTCAGAATACGGAAAGATGCGCCGTGATGATAAGTCGCTCGATCATCTCCGTTTCGAGCATATCGCATTGCCATACCGTGCCAAGGAAGGTAAGTGCTGTACGCAGATGTACTATGCCAAGCAGGGTATCGTAACTCCGGAGATGGAATACGTTGCCATCCGCGAGAACATGAACTGCCGCGAACTTGGTATCGAAACATATATCACTCCGGAATTTGTACGCGACGAGATTGCTGCCGGACGTGCTGTATTGCCTGCAAACATCAATCATCCGGAATCGGAACCTATGATTATAGGACGTAACTTCCTTGTGAAAATCAATACCAACATCGGTAACTCTGCCACTACCTCAAGCATCGACGAAGAAGTGGATAAGGCTGTATGGAGCTGCAAATGGGGTGGCGACACACTGATGGATCTTTCTACAGGTGCAAACATCCACGAGACTCGCGAATGGATTGTACGCAACTGCCCTGTTCCGGTAGGTACTGTGCCTATCTATCAGGCTTTGGAGAAAGTAAACGGTAAGGTGGAAGACCTCAACTGGGAGATTTACAAGGATACACTGATAGAACAGTGCGAGCAGGGTGTTGACTACTTCACTATCCATGCCGGAATACGTCTGCACAATGTACACCTTGCCGACAAACGTCTTTGCGGTATCGTGAGCCGTGGCGGAAGTATCATGAGCAAATGGTGTAAGATATATAATAAGGAATCATTCCTTTATGAACACTTCGACGAGATTTGTGATATCCTTGCACAGTACGACGTAGCAGTTTCATTGGGTGACGGTCTTCGTCCCGGCTCAATCTACGATGCCAACGACGAGGCTCAGTTTGCAGAGCTTGATACACTGGGTGAACTGGTACTCCGTGCATGGAACAAAAACGTACAGGCATTCATCGAAGGACCGGGACATGTACCTTTGCACAAGATACAGGAGAACATGGAACGCCAGATCAAGTCGTGCCACAATGCTCCGTTCTACACACTAGGCCCGCTTGTAACTGATATCGCTCCGGGTTATGACCATATCACATCAGCTATCGGTGCTGCCCAGATTGGTTGGTTGGGTACCGCAATGCTTTGCTATGTGACTCCGAAGGAACACCTCGGCCTGCCTAACCGCGAGGATGTACGCACAGGTGTCATCACATACAAGATTGCCGCTCATGCTGCCGACCTTGCAAAAGGACATCCGGGAGCACAGATACGCGACAATGCACTAAGCAAGGCCCGCTACGAATTCCGCTGGCGCGACCAGTTCCATCTTTCTTTGGACCCTGACCGTGCTCTTGAATATTTCAACGAAGGACGCCACACTGACGGTGAATACTGTACAATGTGCGGTCCTAACTTCTGCGCAATGAAGCTTAGCCGCGATCTTAAATCAATTAAAAGTTAAGAATTAAAAATTAATAATGGGTGGATGTTTACATAATGTATCATATTTTCATTAGAATAATATTCATCCATATTATCACAAACAAATATGAGTACTGACAATTTAATTGATAATAAATCTGTACAATTTGCTTTAAGAATAATAAAAGCATACCAGTTTCTCTCTACTGAAAAGAAAGAACTGGTAATGTCAAAGCAGTTATTACGCAGCGGTACAGCAATAGGAGCATTGATAAAAGAAGCGGAATTTGCCGAAAGTAAAAACGACTTCATTCACAAACTGCATATTGCGCTGAAAGAAGCCAACGAAACAAGCTATTGGCTCCTGCTACTATCTGAGTCTAACTACATTGACAAAGCTTCATATTTATCAATAGATGCAGATTGTAATGAAATTATCAAATTGTTGGTAAGCATAATAAAATCCTGTAAGTCAAACATCAAAAACAATAATTTGACTGACAGCAACATTTAATTCTTAATTATTAATTTTTAATTATTAATTATCCAACATGTTTAGTGACGAACTTGAAAAAATAAGCTGGGAGGAAACAACCAAAGCCATCTACTCCAAGACCGAGGCAGACGTGATACGTGCCCTCGGTAAAAGCCGCTGCGATGTAGATGATTTTATGGCACTCATCTCTCCGGCTGCAGAAAAATTTCTTGAACCGATGGCGCGACTCAGTAAAAAATACACTGAGGAACGTTTCGGACGTACAATGTCTATGTTTATACCATTGTATATAACAAATTCATGTACAAACTCATGCGTGTATTGCGGATTCCACATCAGTAACCCGATGGCACGTACCATACTTACACCTGAAGAAATTGAGAACGAATATAAAGCCATAAAGAAACTAGGCCCGTTCGAAAATCTGCTTATCGTAACAGGTGAAAATCCGGCAAAAGCAGGTGTACCATACATAGCCAAAGCACTTGACTTGGCAAAACCTTACTTCTCAAATCTTAAGATTGAGGTGATGCCTTTAAAGACTGAGGAATACGCCGAGCTGGTGACACACGGACTGAACGGAGTTATCTGTTTCCAGGAGACATACAACAAAGCCAGATACAATATCTACCATCCAAGAGGTATGAAATCGAAATTCGAATGGCGTGTAAACGGTTTTGACCGTATGGGACAGGCAGGTGTTCACTCCATCGGTATGGGTGTACTTATCGGACTTGAAGACTGGCGTACAGACGTAACCATGATGGCATACCATCTACGCTATCTGCAGAAGCATTACTGGAAGACTAAATACAGCGTTAACTTCCCGCGTATGCGTCCGGCAGAAAACGAAGGTTTCCAGCCTAATGTCATCATGAGTGACAAGGAGCTGGCCCAGGTTACTTTCGCCATGCGTATATTCGACCACGATGTAGATATCTCCTACTCTACACGCGAGCCGGCACATATCCGCGACAACATGGCTTCGCTAGGTGTTACAACCATGAGTGCGGAGAGCAAGACCGAACCCGGAGGTTACTACACATATCCTCAGGCACTTGAGCAATTCCATGTAAGCGACGAACGCACAGCCGTAGAAATAGACAAAGCTTTAAAAGCATTGGGACGTGAACCGGTATGGAAGGACTGGGATGCATCGTTCGACTGCATAAAGACAGGAAAGGCTGTCTGATCAAGCATATTCAGGACCGACGGCATCGGTATAACCAATATATCTGATGCCGCCGTTTTTTTTTTTACTTAAATATAAAGATGGAAAGATATAACAGACAAATCATTCTACCGGAATTAGGAGAAAGCGGGCAAGAGAAACTAAAAAATGCCAAGGTACTTATTGTAGGTGTGGGTGGTCTTGGTTCGCCTATAGCATTATATCTTACAGGTGCAGGAGTGGGAAACATAGGTCTGATAGACGATGATGTGGTGAGCGAGAGCAACCTGCAAAGACAAGTCCTGTATTCCGAAGCCGAAGTAGGAATGCCGAAAGCCATTCAGGCACAGAAAAGACTGAATGCTCTGAACAGTCAGATAAAAATAGATGCATACAACACACGTCTGACAAAAGAAAATGCCGAAGAGATAATCGGCAAATACGATATAGTGGTTGACGGATGTGATAATTTCAAAACCAGATACATCATAAATGACACTTGCGTCAAGCTTGGGAAAACATACGTCTATGGTGCAATTAGAGCTTTCGACGGGCAGGTATCCGTGTTCAACTACCAGGGCGGGAGAAACTATAGAGACCTGTTTCCCGATGAAGAAGAAATGCTGTCGATGCCAGCCCCTCCAAAAGGAGTGATCGGAGTAACCCCGGGCCTGGTCGGCTGCGTGCAGGCAAACGAAGTAATCAAGATAATCTGCGGTTTTGGCGAAATTCTTTCGGGCAAACTATGGTTTATTGACCTGAAAACACTGCAAACAAATACGATTTTACTGTAAAGATTAGGAATATTTCATTTTGGTTACTAACTTTGCACTCAGATTTAGTGGTACACACATGAAACTGATATTGATAACTACTCCAGAATATTTTGTAGAGGAGGACCAAATACTAAATGCACTCTTCGAAGAAGGGTTAGACATATTACATCTTCGCAAACCCGGAACAGAAGCGGTTTACGCAGAAAGACTGCTTACACTCATCCCGGAAAAATATCATAAGAAAATAGTTATACACGACCATTTCTACTTATGCAACGAATATAAGTTGAAAGGTATTCATCTGAACAGCCGCAATCCTATTGCCCCGGACAATTATTCAGGACATATAAGTGCTTCCTGTCATACTCTTGAAGAAGTACAGGAGGACAAAAAAACTTGCGACTACGTATTCCTTAGTCCGATATTCGACAGTATTTCAAAAGAAGGGTATTCATCTAAATTTACACCGGAAGCAATACGTGAAGCTGTTAAAGCTGACATCATCGACAAGAAAGTCATTGCTTTAGGAGGTATAGACGAAGAAAATATCCTAAGAGTTAAGGATTTCGGATTTGGAGGAGCTGCTATTTTGGGTGGACTTTGGTCGAAATTCAATCATAACTTTGACAACAATTATCAAGAACTTATAGACCATTTCAGAAAGTTAAAACGCCTTGCAGATTAATACTTATTGTATTTTTCCTGCAAAACGTTTGCCTTACTTATATAAATGGTATAACTTTGCAAACAAATCAAGGCAATATATCTATTTATAATGAACGTACAATCACCTTTTAAAGTATTCTCAGGTACAAACTCGAGATACTTGGCAGAAAAAATCTGCAACAGTTTAGGATGCGAACTTGGTAACATGAAGATTACTCACTTTGCTGACGGAGAGTTCGCCGTATCTTACGAAGAGTCAATCCGTGGTCAGCATGTGTTCATAGTACAGTCTACATTCCCAAATTCTGACAATCTTATGGAATTGCTCCTTATGATTGATGCTGCTAAACGTGCTTCTGCAAAGAGCATTATCGCCGTAATACCTTACTTCGGATGGGCTCGTCAGGACCGTAAAGACAAGCCACGTGTTTCTATAGGCGCAAAATTAGTAGCAGATTTATTAAGTGTAGCAGGTATTGACCGTCTGATAACAATGGACCTTCATGCTGACCAGATTCAGGGTTTCTTTGATATTCCTGTTGACCACTTGTATGCATCTACAATCTTCGCTCCATACATCCAGTCATTAAATCTGGAGAATCTTGTAATCGCTACTCCTGACGTTGGCGGTTCCAAGCGTGCAAGCACATATGCCAAGTTCCTCGACGTTCCTTTGGTACTTTGTCACAAAACCCGTGAAAAAGCAAACGTTGTAGCTTCAATGCAGATTATCGGTGACGTAAAAGGAAAAGATGTTGTTCTTATTGACGACATGGTTGATACAGCCGGTACAATCACTAAGGCTGCCGACATCATGAAAGAAGCCGGAGCAAACTCAGTAAGAGCTATAGCTTCGCACTGCGTAATGTCAGGTCCTGCTTCTGAACGTGTACAGAACTCTCAATTGGAAGAAATTGTATTCACAGATAGTATTCCTTATGCAAACCGTTGCGCTAAGGTTAAACAGCTTTCAATTGCAGATATGTTCGCTGAAACTATCCGCCGCGTGATGACTAACGAATCAATCAGTTCTCAGTATCTGATTCAATAATATTCATAACACGATAAAAAAATATAAAGCGAAGAATCATAAAGCCTGATACAGACGGCTTATTGTGGTTCTTCGCTTTCTTTTGTAATATCCTACTTACTCTCATTTTTGATTTATGAAACTACTCTGGTTGGATTTAAACAGTTCGTATGCACATTCATCACTTGCTCTGCCGGCTCTGCATGCACAGATGGCAGACGACAAAAGCATTGTGTGGGTAAAGGTTTCGGCTACCATCAACGAGAACCCGGGAATGGTGGCAGAACAAATCTATAAACACAAGCCTGATATTGTAGCATCTACATGCTGGCTCTTCAACCACGAGGCACTGCTGCATATCACATGCCGTGTGAAATCTCTGCTGCCACAATGCCGGATAATCCTCGGAGGTCCGGAGTTTCTGGGAGACAATAAAAAATTCCTGATAACGAACGATTTTGTAGAAGCAGTTTTCAGGGGTGAAGGTGAAACCGGATTCAAGCAGTGGATGAAGCATTTCGACAATAAGGAGGAATGGAAGGACATTGCCGGACTGTGCTATATGGATGATAATGGAGAATACCACGACAACGGTATTGCAAGGGTAACGGACTTCACTGCACTGGAATATCCTGAAAGGAGCGAACTGTTCAACTGGGACAAACCATTCGTACAACTGGAGACAACCAGAGGATGTTTCAACACTTGTGCCTTTTGCGTCAGTGGAGGCGACAAACCTGTAAGAAACCTAAGCATAGACACAATCAGAGAAAGGATAGAAATCATTCATAGTCACGGCATTAAAAACATAAGGGTGCTTGACCGTACTTTCAATTACAATACCAGATACGCGAAAGAACTTCTTGCTCTATTTCGTGAGTATCCGGACATGAATTTCCATCTTGAAATCCATCCGGCATTACTGTCAGACGAACTGAAAGCAGAATTGATGTCAATGCCTAAAGGACTTCTGCATCTGGAAGCAGGAATACAAAGTCTGAGAGAAATAGTGCTTACCACAAGCCGACGTGCCGGAAAACTTGACGATGCGATGAAAGGACTGAAATTTCTGTGTTCACTAGAGAATATGGAAACTCATGCTGACCTTATTGCAGGATTGCCTCACTATCATCTGAATGAGATTTTCGAAGACGTGCGCACACTTGCAGGACTTAATGCAGGAGAGATTCAGCTGGAATCACTGAAACTGCTTCCGGGAACTGAAATGAGAAAAAGAGCTGAAGAGCTAGGAATAAGATATTCTCCCCTGCCACCATACGAAGTACTCGAGACGAACGATATTACATCTGACGAACTACAGACAGCCAGACTCCTTTCACGACTTTTGGACGGTTTCTACAATGCCAAGGCATGGCAGGGACTTACACGCCGACTGATAGTAGAGAACGAAGACTTCCTGTATCGCTTCCTTGAACATCTCACAAACATCGGAGTGATAGACCAGCCTATGGGACTGGAAAGAAGAGGAATAATTCTTTACAAGTTCTGCAAGAGTAATTATCCGGAATACACATTGGATGCCACTCAGGCATGGATAGAAGCAGGAATGTCGCTCAAGAAAGAACCTGCAGAAGCGATAAGAACAAAACATGTCACACCGCCAGATTCATGGGAAGTCGCCTACGGAACATACGACGAACATCTGCGTCTGTGCAAGTTGCCTGTTGATGACAACGACCATTATATATGGTATGCCTTCAATCCTGACGAACAGGGAGGTATCCCTATATTCAAGGCAACAAACTGATATAAAATTCGAGAGCCGCTCTACACAATACTTGCATAGAACGGCTCTTTAATATTTTCTGAATGTCATGTTATTCTTCTTTCTTCTCCTCGTACGGGATACGATATGCTGTATATAGTTCAAGCACTGCTGCTACACTCAGACATAAAATCCATTCGTTGTGATGCCACACAATCATCATCACACCCGCTATAACAAGCAGCATAGCCCCTATCAACTGCTGACGTTTCAGTCGTTTTAGAACTATATTCTTACCGAAGTATCTTCCTGTCTTTGCCTGGATCCACCCGAACATCAGTGCCCCGACAATGTAAATATACGGTGCATATTCAAACTTTACGAACTGCAATATCAGTCCAACAAACAACACCACAGCACCAGCTACAGCAATTATATTATCCAGTTTATTCATCTTCCAAATCCTGCTCAAAAATAAATATATCTTCGTTTTCCTTCTTCATCATGTATTTTTCGCGCGCCACCTTCTCCAGTGCCTCCGGATTGGTAGATATTTCCTTCAGCAACTTGCTGTCCTCTTCAAACTGCTTTCTATAATGCCTGATTTCCGTATTCAGTCTGTTTATTTCAGCGCGATGTTCCAAACGGCGAATCCAGCTATTCTCATCCAGAACACCAATTATCAGCACAAATACAGCCAATGTGACACCGTATTTGTGAAGTCGCACAAAATTCCAAATATTTTCCAGTTTCTCTTTCATGACAAAGAATTATTATTGGTGCAAATATAAGAATAAATGCTGTAAGCCCCAATTCTTTCATACAGCATAATGAATTGTCGGCAGAAATAATTATCTTTGTCATAATAATTATAGTAGTGAAATATAACCATGAGTACCGAAGCACGTGATAAAGCCGAATATATAGTAGCTCTCATATCAGAGTTTGCTAAAGCCAAGCACCTTTCCGAAAGTCAGGCATACCGTTACCTGCGTCGGTTTGATGCTATACGCTTTATCAATATGCATTATAAGATTGCCCATACTTTAAGAATGGAGGATGTATTGGATGATATCACAGCATATTGCAAACGCCACGGAGGGGCGATAGCATGAAACTTTATCATGGTTCCACTGTAGATATTACTAATATTGACCTTTCAAAATCAAAGCCAAATAAAGATTTTGGCAAAGGATTTTATCTTTCTGACAACAGACAACAGGCATACGACATGGCAGCATACAAAGCTATGCAGCTGGATATGGAACCCGTTGTAAACATATATGAATTTGATGAAAGAATACTAACCAATAATTCCCATGGTTTAAAAATCAAATGTTTCAAAGAATACGATGAGGAATGGGCTAATTTTATTTTCGAAAACCGCAACAATGTAAATTCAAATGTCCCCGTTCATGATTACGATATAGTTTATGGTCCAATAGCAAATGACCGTGTAGGTTTACAGATACGTAATTATATGGAACATAATATTGATTTACAGACTTTCCTGGAACGGCTAAAATACATGAAAGGTATTACTTTCCAATATTTCTTCGGAACAGAACGTGCTATTAAATTCCTGAAAAAGTTATGACAGATATTGAATATATGACTGAATGTATGACAAAAGACCTTATTCTATTGTTAATGGAACGACGGAATATGGATTTGGAAACGGCATTGGATACTATTTATACATCCGACACCTTTCAAAAATTGAAAGACAGCAAAACAGGACTATATTTCCAAAGCCCGTTGTATGTTTATGATTTCCTCGAAAAAGAAATAGAAACAGGACGTATGTCTTAATTTGGCTGTTAAAAATATATCTTTATAGAACAGTCTGCTACTCGGAATTAGAAGTTGAAAACATCATTTTCACTTTGTACTTCACTCGGTTTGCATTATCTTTGTCATTAACTTAACAAAACAAGAAAAACTAATCCTGATTATGGACAACTATATTGTATCAGCACGTAAATACCGCCCTGCCACATTCGACACCGTAGTAGGACAGCGTGCACTCACAACGACTCTGAAGAATGCCATTGCCAACAACAAGCTGGCCCACGCCTATCTTTTCTGCGGACCGCGAGGAGTAGGAAAAACCACATGCGCACGTATTTTTGCAAAAACCATAAACTGTCTGTCACCGAAACCTGACGGCGAGGCTTGCAACGAATGTGAATCATGTAAGGCATTCAACGAACAGCGTTCATACAATATCCATGAGCTGGATGCCGCATCTAACAACTCTGTGGAAGATATCCGCTCACTGATAGAGCAGGTACGCATCCCGCCACAGATAGGCAAATACAAGGTATATATCATCGACGAGGTACACATGCTGTCAACGGCTGCCTTCAATGCTTTTCTGAAAACACTTGAAGAGCCGCCTCATCATGCCATATTCATCCTTGCCACAACAGAGAAACATAAGATTCTGCCTACTATTCTGAGCCGATGTCAGATATATGACTTCAGCCGTATCAGCGTTACTGATACAGTGGAACATCTTCAGGGAGTGGCACAGAAAGAAGGTATAGACGTTGAACCTGAAGCACTGACCGTAATAGCACAGAAAGCAGACGGTGGTATGCGCGACGCCTTATCAATCTTCGACCAGGTGACAAGTTTCTCCAACGGGCATATCACTTACAAGAGTGTCATAGAAAACCTCAACGTACTTGACTACGAATATTATTTCAAACTGACAGACTATATTCTGGAAAACAAGGTTTCGGAATGCATGCTTCTGTTCAACGAGGTATTGAAGAAAGGATTCGACGGTAATCACTTCATCACCGGATTGAGTTCACACTTCCGCGACCTACTTGTGAGCCGCGACGAACAGACACTGCAGCTTCTGGAAGTAGGTGCCTCAATCAGAGAAAGATACAAGACTCAGGCACAGAAATGCGAACAGAAGTTCCTCTACAAGGCAATGAAGCTGTGTAATGACTGCGACCTGAACTACAGACAGAGCAAGAACAAGCGACTTCTGGTAGAGCTGACACTAATACAACTGGCACAGATTACATCCGAAGAAGACGATATCAGCAATGGGCGTAGCCCTAAAGTGATAAAACCTATCTTCAACCAGCAGACTGCTCCGGTAGCAACGCAGCAACAACCTGTAGCTCAGCAACCGGTACAAGTTCAGAACGTACAACAACAGGTACAGCAAAGCACTTCAGAATCTCAACCACAATACGGCAATAACCCTGCACAACAGCAGGTACATAAACTACCCGACGGATTAAAAGTTACCCAGGAAAAGAAAATACCTGTTGTAAAAGCGGGAATACTCGGACCGTCAATAAAGAAAAGGCCACAACATCAGGAGGAAGCCGCCGCACAGAAACCTGCAGCACAAGTCCAGCAGGTAGAAAAGGAATGGGAAGACTACGATGTGTATGAAAAGGACCTGAACTACTACTGGAGAGAATTTGCAACCCGTCTTCCTAAAGAAGAAGCTGCTAATGCAGGACGAATGATGAACATGTCGCCGAAACTTCTTGACGACCAGACTACATTCGAAGTGGCGGTAGATAACGAAATGGTTCAGAAATATATGCTGCAACTGGCACCACAGATAGAGAATCACTTGAGGGAACAGCTTCACAACAGAAAAATCAAGATGACTGTACGCGTAAGTGCAGCCGATGAGAATATCAGAGCCTACAGCCATGTGGAACGTTTCCAGATGATGAGCAAGAAAAACCCTAATTTGCTGAAACTGAAAGAAGAATTTGGACTGGAGTTATCATAGAAACAAACACTTATAAAAGCAAAACAGCTTCATAAACATTCAACTCAGATTGATAGTTTATGAAGCTGTTTCTTTTTGGTTTATGCTATAAAATTATAAATCGTGATTGCGCATACGATACTCAGCCAATTCCTCATATTTCGTTCCAGGACGTCCGTAGTTGCAATAAGGATAAATAGAGATACCTCCACGCGGAGTGAATATACCTGTCACCTCGATATACTTAGGATTCATCAGTTTGATAAGATCCTTCATGATTATATTCACACAGTCCTCATGGAAATCTCCGTGATTTCTGAAACTGAACAGATAGAGTTTCAGGCTCTTGCTTTCCACCATCTTGACATCAGGCAGATAGCTTATACGGATTTCAGCAAAATCAGGCTGCCCGGTGATAGGACAAAGACTCGTAAACTCAGGGCAGTTGAAACGTACCCAATAATCATTCTCCGGATGCTTGTTTACAAAAGCCTCAAGTACCTCCGGAGCATAGTCCTGACGATAGACAGTACTACCGCCAAGCAATGTCAGTTCTTCTTTTCTTTCCATTGTATATATAATTTTTCCTTTTATACGATATAATGTCCGCAACAATTATCTCCACACGTACGTGTGGAGTACTCGACACGCTCGTGTGGAGAACTCGACACGGCCGTGTGGAGATCTCATCACGTTCGTGTGGAGATAAACATTCTTTATCGGAAATCAGCAATAAAAAGCAGATTATTTATTTTTCGAGCTCAAATACTTTTCAAGTCCCTCGCGACGTAACTTACACGCCGGGCAATGTCCGCATCCGTCGCCCTGCACCCCGTTGTAGCATGTCAGAGTTTCGTTTCTTATCAGGTCAAGCACTCCAAGCTCGTCAGCCAAAGCCCATGTCTGTGCCTTGTCTATCCACATCAGCGGAGTGTGAATCACGAACTGCTCGTCCATAGCAAGGTTAAGAGTGACATTGAGCGACTTGATAAACGAATCCCTGCAGTCCGGATAGCCGCTGAAGTCTGTCTGCGAAACCCCTGTCACCAAATGACTGATGCCATGCTCGCGCGCATAAACGGCTGCTATACTGAGGAAGAACAGGTTTCTTCCCGGCACGAAAGTATTAGGGAAAGAACCTTCCGGTTTTTCCTCGTCCATCACGATGGAAGTATCAGTAAGAGAATTCTTGCCAAGATGACCGATGAACGATACATCCATTGCGTGAAAATGCACTCCTGCCCTTTCGGCAATCCCTCTCGCCAGTTCCACCTCCTTTACATGTTTCTGACCATAGATGAAACTAAGCGCATAAACTTCCTTGAAATGTTTCTTTGCCCAAAACAGGCAAGTAGTAGAATCCTGGCCGCCACTGAACACTACCAGTGCAGCCTCATTATTCATAGTCATAATCAAATCTCCTTAATCTTCAATACATTATACGAGATATTCTCATCATACACATCGCAATCATCTACACGCTTGATGTAGTTCACCACCCTGATAGTCACAGGGAGAATGATGATTTCATAAAGCGTTTTCAGAACTACCTGCACTACCATCATCTTCAAAAGTTCGTTCACAGGCATCAGTCCACCGAAAGCCAACGGGAAGAAAATGATTGAATCGGCACCTTCACCAGCCAAAGTTGAAACAATGGCACGGGCAGAGAAGTTCTTTCCGTGCGAAGCAATCTTCATCTTACTCATAACGAAAGCATTGATGAATGAACCTACAAGGAAAGCTGTCAAGCTGGCAGCCGCGATGCGCGGAGCAAGACCGAACACAAAATCGAATGCCTGTTCGCCTTCCCAGAAAGAAGCCGCAGGAAGAGCCACTGCCACTTTACCTAAGGCTACTACCATGAAGTTCATAAGGAAACCCATCCAAATGATAAGACGCGCCTTGCGGAAGCCCCAGACTTCGGCAATACAGTCATTGATAATGTAAGAGATTGGAAAAACTATCAGTCCGGCAGTTACGGAAATCGGACCGAATTGTACGACTTTGGCCTCTAAAAGATTGGCTGCCACGAGGCAGACACAAAACACAATACCCAAGACCATGAAAGGTACTGATACGAGATTTTCTTTTTTCATCGTTCCTGTTTTTTACGTGGTGTTCTAGAATACACGGCCGCTATTCACGGCATCGCATGTTAATGATCTCTGTTTTTTAATTCTGGCGCAAAAGTACTGAGTATTTACGATATATGCAAGATATTGCTGAAAAATTAAATTTTAAACGGTCAGTTCTAATCCCACCATAAAAACATCCTGTAAGTACGGATTAGATTATATAAATGCCAGGCTTTATGAATACGAAGACGTTCTTTATAAATTATTGACAGAGTATTATTTAAGTTGGGATTCGTAAAATCAAATTCAACGAAACGTCTGGCATTCTTTGTATTGACATACAGTTTCCTGCATGACAATATTCGGGAAGATTCATCCGCTCTATAAAGTTTACACCCTTTTCCATCCTTATACGGAACCAGGTTTAGAGGACTGAGTTCGATATTGAGGTCGTCTTTTTCAAGAACTATATCCAACAGTCGGAGACATATTTTCAAATCTCGCCTCACATATTCAATACCTACGAAGGTATCCCTTTCCTTAAAATATTCTTCCATCTGCCGGAGTTTCATATACTCCATTTCAATCATGAATGAATAATCCCAGTCTCCTTCTTTTGACAGAAAGCGAGTCCAACTATTAATTTTTCTCCTTAAATGTCCAGACTCTGAACGGTCACGTTTCCTTTTCATAGAAAATCATATTTTGAATTAGATGCTTCAAATATTATATACATTATCCACGCTTTCCATAATCTGTATCCGGCTCGGCAGCCATATATATTTCTGCAGACTGAACTTCAAGCGCATTCAGGCGTTCCTTCAACTTCGTATTTCGTTTCAGCACCGACAAGTTACGTATGGCGAAGCTTAATGCTTTTTTTGTACCTACCAAAACACAGATTTTTTTAGCACGTGTAATTCCGGTATAAATCAGATTGCGCTGAAGCATTACATAGTGGGTCATCAGCACAGGCATTACTACAATGGGATACTCAGAACCTTGTGACTTATGGATGGTAGTAGCATAAGCAAGTGTCAGCTCGTCCAGTTCAGAGACATCATATTCCACCGTTCTTCCGTCGAAGCAGACAAACAATGTTCTGTCTTCCATATCTACTCTCTCTATATAGCCCAAATCACCGTTGAAAACCTCTTTATCATAATTATTACGCAGCTGCATCACACGGTCCCCTTGACGGAATGAATATCCACTGCGGTTCAATGACACCTGCCCGGGATTCAAGACAGTCTGCAACGCCATGTTGAGATTGGCGGCCCCCACTACCCCTCTCTGCATGGGTGTAAGGACCTGTATATCGCTTGTCGGACGCTTATACGCATTAGGCAGACGCTCTTTCACCAACTTCACGATTGTATCTACTGCCTGTTCCGGATCTTCCTGTTGAATAAAGAAAAAATCAGTGTTTTTACCGTTGCTTGTATCTGGGAATACACCTTTATTTATGGCATGCGCACTCATGACGATACGGCTTTCCTGTGCCTGGCGGAAAATACGTGTCAGACGGATGACGGGTATTCTCTTGCTGTCGATGATGTCACGCAGCACGTTTCCGGCACCCACACTCGGCAACTGGTCAATGTCGCCTACCAATACAAGACGCATGCCTGCCGGAATTGCCTTCATCAGATTGTTCATCAGCAGGAGGTCTATCATAGAACATTCATCTACAATGAGAGCATCTCCTTCCAAAGGATTATCATCATTACGTTTATATCCATCTTTAGGATTGTACTCCAACAGACGGTGGATGGTCTTGGCCTCCATCCCGGTAGCCTCGCTCATGCGCTTGGCGGCACGACCGGTCGGTGCCGCGAGCAGAATGCGTAGGCCCATAGCTTTCAAGGCCGCTATAATACCTTGTGTGGTAGTAGTCTTTCCTGTTCCGGGACCTCCTGTAAGAACCATCACTTTAGAAGATACAGCCTCACGAATGGCTTCTGCCTGCACTTCGTCATACTCTACACCAGTTTGTTTTGATATAACTGAAATATCAGGAATTATATTGAACAGACTGCCTTCCACACAGTCCATCAATTTGTTCAGGCGATTCGCTGTACCGACTTCGGCATAATAGAACGGTGGCATATATATGGCTTCGGCATCAGCTATGAGGTCTTCACTCTGCAGCATCTCAGATATAGCCTGACGAACGGGAGCCTCATCGGCATCCAGAAGTTCAATTGCAGATTTTACAAGCTGCTCTTCCTCGGCATAGACATTGCCTTCCTCAGCGATATGGCTCAGTGTGTATGTGACTCCACTTTTCAGTCTGCGCAGGTCATTCTTCTCATACCCCATTTTAGAAGCAATAGTGTCGGCTGTCTTGAAACCTATTCCCCAAATATCATCTGCCAGTTTATATGGATTGGTTTTCACTGTGTCGATACTCTCCTTGCCATATTGTCTGTAAATTTTTGCGGCATAAGCGGTACTCACCCCATAACCCTGCAGGAAGAGCATTACATTTTTAATGTCCTTCTGTTTTTCCCAACTCTCAGCTATTTTCTCTACTCGTTTCTGGCCTATTCCCGGCACTTCATAGAGGCGTTTTATATCTGTCTCTATAATTTCGATAGTATCAAGACCGAAACGGCTCACGATGAGCTGTGCAAACTTAGGTCCGATACCTTTCACCAGTCCGCTTCCCAGATACTTTTCTATGCCGTAAAGAGTGGCTGGCATCACCTCTTCCCATGTCTGAGCCACGAACTGACTGCCATAGCGTTTGTCTACCTTCCAGTCGCCCTCACACAAAAGCACACTTCCTGCCGGTACCTCCAGGAGATTTCCCACCAGAGTAACCAGTTCATCATAACCTTTTACCTTAACCCTCATCACCGAATATCCGTTCTCAGGATTCTGGTATGTGATACGTTCTACTACACAGCGCAGTTTTTGCATTTCCGTCTTTTCTTATAATACTTATAATGAATTCAGTTACAATAACACAAAAATAGAGCTTATAAAAAAATGCAACATTTTTCAGCTTTAAAAAAACGCAACTATTTTTCTGATATCATTCATCCTATCTATTCTTGCGGGCAAGCTGTAAATTATAATCAGTCTGAATCCTGACCAACACACAGCATTAATACACAAAGCTGATTCAAGGAAAAGCGTTTTAAAAACGCCTTACCCTTTCTTTACATATTCAGAAGGCATACAACCCATGTATTTTTTAAAACTCGTAGCAAAATATGCCGGAGTATTAAAACCTACCATTTCACTTACCTCAGTTATACTATATTTACCCTCTTTCAGTAGTTTACAAGCTTCGGAAAAACGTATTTTCCTTATAAAATCAGTAGTGCTTTCACCTGTTATAGCCTTCATTTTCAAATGCAAAGTAGAACGTGACATATTCATTTCCGATGCAAATAAATCTGCAGAAAAAACAACACTGTCAAGATTCTTCTTTACAACAGCAACTGCTTTCTCCAAAAATTCTTTATCCAAAGTATTTAAAGCCAGCTTTTCCGGTTCTACATTAGTAGATTTGGAATAATACTCAACCGCCAAAGAATATGTGCGCAAAATATTCTTTATTTTCGTAAGTACAACTTCCATATAAAACGGTTTCGATATATAGTCATCCGCTCCTACTTTCAATCCTTCCAACTGTTCTTTTACTTCAGTCTTGGCAGAAAGCATTATAACAGGTATATGGCATGTCCTGATGTTTCTTTTAACGTCACGACACAATTTTATACCATCCACCAAAGGCATCATCACATCCGACAATATCAAATTTACATCACATTCTTCCAGCATATCAAGTGCCTCCTTGCCATTGTTAGCCCTGATAACATCGAAAATGCCAGACAACCCATCAACCAAATAATTCTGTATATCAATATTGTCCTCCACAACAAGTATAACCGGTCTTTTATTATTTGCAGATGTGTTTACATCAGCCGACGTATTTTCTTCTTGTAAAGCCTCATCTGTTTCATGATTTTCGGCAGAGGCAAGGTACATCTCCTGTGAATTGGTAGAATACACCTGTTCATTTTCGTTTACAATACCATCTGAATAAGAAATTTCATCCTTAGAATAAGCCCTTTCCAAGGAAGGAAGTTTGATATAGAAAGTACATCCCTCACCCAAAGCACTTTTAAAAGTTATTTCTCCATGATGCAATTCGACAAGTTTTTTTACCAGCGAAAGACCAATACCACTTCCTACATGCTCATTGTCAATCTGATAAAAACGCTCAAAAATGAACTTCTGCTTTTCAACAGGAATACCCTTACCGGTATCGCTTACTTCAAATAAAAGTGTACCATTTTCCTCATCTACCTTTATTGTTATAGAGCCACAGGCAGAAGTGTACTTAAATGAATTTGACAACAAATTATTCAGTATCAACTCAATATAGTTTGCATCACACCACACTTCTTTTCCATCAAGCATATTTTCCAGATGATAATCTATACCTGATGAGTTTGCCAGTGATTCATAACATCTGAATATACGCAATACGGTATTATCCAATACTTGTTTTTTTACCTTTAACTTAAAGACTCCAAGCTCTGCCCTACGATAGTCCATCAATTGATTTACAAGATGCAGTAACCTGTTGGCGTTATCATTTATATATTTAATTTTTGAAAGGACAGTCTTATCGGTTATATCTTTTAACAAGTCTGATAAAGGCGCAAGAATCAGAGTAAGCGGTGTACGCAATTCATGAGAAATATTTATAAAAAAACGCAACTTCATCTCATTCACCTCTTTTATACGCTCTTTGTCAACCCGTTCCATCTCAAGCTGAATTCTCATACTCTTTTTCATCCAGAAATACCTGAATAAAAGTACAGATAGCGCAATAAATATAATAGTATATAAAAGTTTTGCCCACCATGTGACATACCATGCCGGAAGGACTTCTATATTCAATGTAGTAGGATTATCGTTCCACACTCCGTCACGATTTGATGCCTTTACCTTAAATGAGTAATTACCAGGCTCAAGATTTGAATAAGATGCCGAACGTTTATTATTATCAGTGTAAACCCAATCCTGATCCAAGCCTTCAAGTTTATAAGCAAACTGATTATGTTTGCCTGAGATATAATCGGCAACTGTAAAATACAGAGAAATCATAGTCTGGTCTGATTTCAATGTTATATTATCAGTCTCGCTGATATGTTTTGTCAACACTCCTGTATTATCATCCGGATGGACACTTTTATTCATTATCTGCATATCGGATATCAATACAGACGGAATGAAAGGATTTGTAGGAAATATAGAAGGGTTAAAGACTGTTATTCCATTTATTCCGCCAAAATACATTTTTCCACTTTTAGTCTTACAGTATGAATATGATGTAAACTGATTACTTTGTATGCCATCTATATTCGTAAAATTACGGAAACTGTTTTCTGATGGATTATAACATGACAAACCATAATCAGTACTTATCCAAAGATTATTATCATCATCTTCCAATATTCCATATACTACATTATTCGGAAGTCCGTCCTTTACATCATAATTTTTCAAGCTGGCCTGCCTTTCATCAAAGATATATAGCCCTTTTCGTGTTCCTAAAAGAAAATTTCCCTTACTGTCTTTTGTTATAACATTAATATGAGTCCTCTCTAAGATATTATCATCTGGCAATATTTTGCAATCTTTCAGAACATCATCTTTTATTTCATAAACTCGTACCCCCTCAATCGTTCCTACCCACAAACGTTCCAATGAATCCATAAAAACCGTCACAATACGCTTTTCAAAATCTTTTCCATCGTCATATTTCAAACGTTTGAACTTTTTTGTCCTGATATTAAAGGAAACAATGCTACCAGTTACGGAGCCACATATAAGTTCCTCTCCGTTTTTCATAGGCAATATACCATAAATGCCTCTTCCGGTCTGCATCTCATCTCCAGGTCTATAATTACTTATTTTTCCGGTTTTAATGTCTATTACGTCAAGTCCCCTTGATGCATGTGCTCCTACATATACTTTTTGATTTACACTATCTATATATATAGACTTTATATCATTGGATGCGAGACCTTCTTTTACTGTATAATGGACAAACTTATCTTTCAAGGTATTGTATTTATTAATTCCACCATCATTAGTTCCTATCCATAAATTAAAATCTTTATCTTCTACTATACAACTTACAACATTGTCACTCAAAGAATTGTAATATGGTATATTTCTGATATTAGTAAACCTCTGTGACAAAGGATGATAGTAATTCAATCCTCCAAAATATGTACCTATCCACATACCTCCCTGCCTGTCTTTAAACAGACTCCTTACTGATGTATGTGAAAGACTTCCATCATTGGTATTTTCGCTATTGTAGATTGAAAAACTGTCATTCTTTTCATCATATATATTAAGAGCATTTAAGGTACCAATCCATAAGTGACCGAACATATCCAATGACAATGAACGTATATAATCAGAACTCAATCTAGAATTTTTGCTATTAAAGACTTTATACTCGCCGTTTTTTGGATTTATTTTGTAAAGTCCTTTCCCTTCAGTTCCCATCCATAATTCAGAATCTGAAACTTCAAGTATCGATAAAATCATATGCAAAGAGTAATCTCCCTTCATAATAGGCTTTACCACCTTCTCTTTCAAAGAATAAACATACAGACCTTCATATGCACCTACATAAAGCTTATCATCGAATTTTCGTATTGTTCTCGGTCTTATATGAGGGAATTTGGCTAATAAAGATATGTCTTCGAACACATTCTTTACGGTATTGAATACTTTCAGTCCCGTATCAGTAGCAACCAACACTTTATTTTTATCAAGACATACTACATCCCAAACTCCGTTTGCTGTACCATTTGTATAAACGAAATTACTAAATCTGTCTAATGCAGAATTATAAACAGACAGTCCACTACTTGTACCTATCCACACCTTACCTTCGGAATCGATATCCAACGATCGGATCACATCACTTCCTATACTTAAAGAGTCATCATCGTCATGATGATATACCATGAATTCATATCCGTCATACAGACACAATCCATTATATGTAGCTACCCATAACCTCTCTTTATTATCTTGAAGTATATCAACTACAGTACTGTTTGATAATCCATCCTCTAATCCTATCTTTGAGAATTTAATTTTTTCGATGGCACTTATTGTAGAAAATAAAAACGAAAGTATAAAAAACAAATGTAGTTTCATGGTCATTTATGATTTTACGGTGTACAAAATTAACTTTAAATCCGGTTTTTACATAATATAATATCAACATAAATCCAGAATCAAACAAATTCACCATATTTTTAAACACCATCGAAAGTCTTTCTCTTTCATGAGAACTATTTTTGCAGAAAACATTTTACCTAAATAAAACTTATTTTATGAACAAACATTATTTTTTATCCAAAACCATCATCTCACTACTGTGCTTGTTGATGTTTTCTACAATCGTTTTAGCACAAAAAACATCATTGACGAGAGTTCATGAAAATGTAAGGGAAACGGCCTATCCACAAAAATTCCATACCTTGTACATAAATCCGTCGCCACTTATTATCCCTGAAAGAATGAAAACCGATGAACTGATACAATTCGAATTAAGTATGGATTCCGCTTTTCCTGAAAATGCTACAATCACCTCAGCCCCCAAACCATGGCTCATGTTTAATCCTCACCGTATTCTTAAAACAGGAAAATGGTTCTGGAGAGTAAGGAATATCACATCTAAAGGCGAAAAAAAAGAATGGAGCGAAACTTTCGAGTTTACCGTAACAGGCGAAGAGCCACAATTTGTAACTCCAGAATTCGATGTATTCTATAGAAATATGCCTAAAGGATATCCACGCTTATACTGTTTCCTCGAAAAAGATCTGAAGGATGCAAGAAAAAACATAACGTCGCATCCCGAATATAAAGATATGACAGGGCGTGCCAATACAGCTATGAAATCAGATTTTGACACAGCCAAGAACACGTATCGAAATGCAAGAAAGAATAACTCTTTTATTGTATGGCTTAACACAGCGTACCTTCTAACCGGAGATACAAAATACTCCGACAAAATGGTAACATATGTACGAAATCTCATAAACAGTAAATTAGACCCCAAACTACTCAAAGATGACTTCTATTCAGGAGAACTTATTGAAAGTCTTCTGTACATATATGATTCATGCAACAAAATACTTTCAACAGATGAACTTGACAAAATTGAAGCTATGGTCTTTGAGGTAGCGAAAGGCCACCACATGGTACAAAGGCAAGGACATGAAGAGACACATATATTCAACAATCATTATTGGCAACACTGTTTCAGACAAATGATGCAGGTAGGCTTAATGTTTGCAGACAAAAACAAAACCGCATACGAAATGCTGGAGTACTGCTATGAAGTGTGGACTGCAAGAGCTCCTGCATCAGGTTTCAACCGCGATGGTGAATGGCATAACGGAACCGGATATTTTACCGCTAACACTCATACCCTATATTATGTACCAAGTTTGTTTTCCTATATAACAGGGACAGACTTTCTCAAACATCCATGGTATCAGAATGCTGGACGCTCACTGTTATATGCTTTTCCTGTAGGGACTATGAGTGCAGGATTTGGTGATGGTAACGAAAGACAACCTATTCCTGACAGACAACGAATGGCATTCGTAGATTTTCTTGCGCGTGAAACAGGCAATCCATATGCTGCATGGTATGCAAATCACTGTAGCAGACAAGTTAGAAGTGACTTTGAAATGAGACTGTACCGTATGGCCCGCAGCAACAAAACATATTCACAAAGCAAGGAATTACCTAAAGACAGACCTAATGCTGTATGGCTGGAAGATATAGGTGAAGTTTTGGCACATTCTGCCATACAAAACACCAACCGAAATCTTTTTCTCAGTTTCCGTTCAAGCCAGTTCGGTTCAGGAAGTCATACCTTGGCCGATCAGAACAGCTTTAACTTACACTTCAGAGGCGTTCCGGTATATCGTTCTACAGGATATTATCTGAACTTCAGTGATGCGCATAACCTTATGTCATACAGACATACACGTGCACATAATACGATATTAGTAGATGGAATAGGCCAGCCTTTCACTACACGTGCCTACGGAAAGATAACACGTATGCTGAACGGCGAGAACATCACCTATGCACTTGGTGATGCTTCGAATGCATATTGTGGAACAAGTGAATATCCTATGTGGATAGAAAACTTTAAGAAGGCTGGAATTACTCAGACTCCTGAGAATGGCTTCGGAGAGACACCACTAAAAAAATACAGAAGACATATATTTATGTTGCATCCAAACATTGTAGTGATATATGATGAATTGGAAGCCACCAAGCCTGTCACATGGGACTGGATGCTTCATAGTCCGGTGAAATTCAATATCGACAATAAAAATAACAAACTTACTACGAGATATGACAGCAAGAACTTTACATCAATAGCACAAATATTCAGTAACCAGTCTTGCGAAATTAGCCAGACAGACCAATTCGTATGTCCACCTGATCCCAAAAAGATGAAAAAAGGTCAGGAAGACAAATACGTAAACCAATGGCACATGACAGCAAAATTCCAACCAAGTAAAGCCAACCGCATTCTTACCATTATAAGGATACAACCTGATGAACAAAAAGAATTAAATGTAAACAGAAAAGGTAATATATTCAGTTGTGAAAAATGGAATATAGAAGCGGAACTTGACCCTAGCAAACCCGCAAGCCTACGTATTGTAAATACAAGAAACAATGCCACTTTCAGTCTCGGAAACGGTAATGTGAAAATATGCGATACTACATACCAACGTCTGGAAGAAGGTTCATCAGTATTATACGACAATATTGATGGTGAATGGCTGGTACATGAGATGTCTGATTATGAACCGCTAATAACAGGAGCAAGATAAAAAAAGGACAAATAAATATTAAAATGAATATTAAAATGAAATTCCCATGAGATAAAAAAATCACGCCAAAGAGAATGTAAATAGTCAAGCTGAAGTTACCTTTGTATAGTGTAACCCTAAATGTATCAGTTATGGCAGAAG